>JAIWOG010000020.1 GCA_020217035.1 Magnetospirillum sp.
CCCCGCCCCATGCCGCTGCGCCTGGCCTGGGCATCGATGGTCGGGCGCCTTTAAGCCCTTGTTGCCGCTGGGGGCAATCCACACATGGGAAGCATGGGAAGCCGTCGCCAAGGGGATCTTCCATGCCCGACCTCAGGGAATGCCGAACCCATGTCCGTCTGCTGCGTCATATGGACGAAGACGAATGCCTGGAACGGCTAAGGCGCGAATGCGACTGGCCGCGCAAGCGTCGTCAGGCGGTCAGGGACCGGGCGCTGGAGTTGATCGCCCAAGCCCGCCGCCAGGGGCCGGGACCGGTCGAAGCGTTCTTACTGGAATACGGCCTGTCCAGCGCCGATGGTCGCGCCTTGATGGCCTTGGCCGAGGCCCTGCCGCGCATTCCCGATTCCGCCACCAAGGACGCCTTCATCGCCGACAAGCTGGAACAAGGCCATTGGGGCGACCATCGCGGTCACTCGCCGTCGCGACTGGTCAATCTGTCAACCATAGCATTGACGCTGGCCGGGCGGATTCATGGCGCCTCGCTGGCCCAGGCGCCTTTGCGGGCGGTTCTGGACCACGCGGTACGCTATTTGGGCGACATCTTCGTCATGGGCGAAAGCCTTTCCCAGGCTATGGACCGGGCCGATCATCCCGACCAGGCAGGCAGCCGCCATTCCTTCGACATGCTGGGCGAGGAAGCGCGGACCGCCCGACAGGCCGATGACTATTTCAAAGCCTATCAGGATGCCATCGCGCAGGTGGGACGACGGTCGGCGGCGCGGGGGCCGGTGGCCGGCCCCGGCATTTCGGTGAAGCTGTCGGCCCTGCATCCCCGCTATACCGCCTTGCAAGGGGAACGGGTGCTGGCCGAGTTGGTGCCGCGTCTTTTGGTCCTGTGCCGGGCTGCCGCCGATGTCAATATTGGGTTGACAATCGACGCCGAGGAGGCCGATCGGCTGGAATTGTCGTTGGACGTCGTCGAAGCCTTGTTGGCGCAAGGGGGGTGGGACGGCTGGCAAGGGCTGGGACTGGCGGTCCAGGCTTATCAGAAACGCGCCGTCGGGGTGGTCGATTGGGCGGCGGCGGCGGCCAGGACCTTCGGGACGAGCTTGGTGGTGCGTCTGGTCAAGGGTGCCTATTGGGACGCCGAGATCAAGCGGGCCCAGGAACGCGGCCATTCGACCTATCCGGTGTTCACCACCAAGGCGGCCACCGACCTGTCCTATCTGGCCTGCGCCCAAAGATTGCTGCAACACCCCGGGGTGATCCGCCCCGCCTTCGCCACCCACAACGCCGCCACCTTGGCCGCCATGGCGGCGTTGTGCGAAGGCCGCGACGACTGGGAATTCCAACGCCTGCACGGCATGGGCACCGCTCTTTACGGCGCCTTGGCCGGGCAACATCCGTGCCGGGTCTACGCCCCGGTGGGGGCGATGCGGGACTTGCTGCCCTATCTGGTGCGGCGCCTGCTGGAAAACGGCGCCAACACCTCGTTCATCCATGCCCTGGCCGACCAGCGCGTGGCCGCCGAAGAGATTGTCAATGGCCCGGTTGACGAAAAGCCGCTGAAGGTGCCGCCCAAAATCTTTCATCCCCAATGGTTACTGGCTAAAGGGCCTGATCTTTCCGATGGCGAAACATTAATGCAGATGCGACAGGAACTTGCCGGGATTTCCTGCCCCGATGTGGAAGAGACCGGGGCGTCGCTGGACAGTGTTGTCAATAAGGCGGTTGACGCCTTTCCCGGCTGGGACCGAACCCCCGCCAGCCAGCGGGCCGACATTCTGGAACGCGCTGCCGCGCATTTGGAGCAAGCGCCCCAGTTGTTCCTGAAACTGGCCCAGGAGGAAGCGGGCAAGACCTGGGGCGACGCCATCGGCGAAATCCGCGAGGCGGTGGATTTCCTGCGCTACTACGCCGCCGAGGCGCGGCGTCTGCTCGACCGCCCCATGGCCCTGCCGGCGATCAGTGGCGAAGACAACCAACTGCATCTGCGCGGGCGAGGGGTGTTCGCCTGCATCTCGCCCTGGAACTTCCCGCTGTCCATCTTTATCGGTCAAGCCGCCGCTGCCCTGGCGGCGGGCAATGCAATCGTCGCCAAGCCGGCCCCACAAACCCCCCGCATGGCGCGGGCGGCGTTGGATGTGCTGTACCGGTCAGGTTTGCCCGACAGCGTGGCCGGCTTGGTCGTCGGCGGCCCCGAGACCGGCGAGGCCCTGGTGTCCCATCCGGCCATCGCCGGGGTGGCGTTCACCGGTTCGCACGCCACCGCCAAACGTATCCAGGCAGTCTTGGCCGGCAAATCCGGCCCCATCGTGCCGCTGATCGCCGAAACCGGCGGCATCAACGCCATGATCGTCGATTCCACCGCGCTTCCCGAACAGGTGGCGGCCGACGTGGTGGCCTCGGCCTTCCTGTCCGCCGGGCAGCGCTGTTCGGCCCTGCGCCTGCTGTTTGTCCAGGACGAGGTGGCCGACAAAATCCTGGACCTGGTCGCCGGTATGGTGGCGCAACTACGCCTGGGCGACCCTGCCGATCCCTCTGTCGACATCGGGCCGATCATCGACCAGGCGGCCCTGGATCGGCTGCACGAGGCGGAAACCCGACTGTCCCGCCATGCCAGCCTGTTGTTCCGCGGGCAGGCCCCGCAAGATGGGAATTTCATGGCGCCGGTCGCCTATGCGGTGACGTGGGACAACCTGCCGAAAGAAGAAATCTTCGGCCCCTTGTTGCAGGTCTGCCGTTGGCGGCGCCAGGACTTTACCAAGCTGATGGATTGGCTGGCCCGCAACGGCCATGGCCTGACCTTGGGGGTCCATACCCGCATTGAAACGCTGGCGCAACAAATTGCCACCGAGACCCGGATCGGCAACATCTATGTCAACCGTGGGATGACAGGCGCTATGGTTGGGTGTCAGCCCTTCGGCGGCATGGGGCTGTCGGGGACCGGGCCGAAGTCCGGCGGCCCCCACACGCTTATTCGTTTTGTGACAGAAACGGTTGTCACGACCAACACCGCTGCCCTGGGCGGCAATGTCGGCCTTCTGTGTGGGGAAAGATAAGAAAAACCCGCTAAAATACAATGATTTTAGCGGGTTGTTGTGTCAATGAGTCGGTTGACGCAAGACTTATTCGGTGCGGCAGGTCTTGATGCCCAGCGGCAGGTAGGCCGGGCACCAGCCGATCAGGCCGGTCAGCAGCGGCACCACGCCGATATAGCCCCAAACGCCGACGGTGTCGGTGACCGCCAGCGCGATCAAAGCCAGGCCGACGACGATGCGCAGGATGCGGTCGATGCCGCCAACGTTCTTGGTCATGAAGTGATTCCCCAAGTCAAAGGTCGAAAGATGACCCGTTATAGCGGGATCGGGGCAGTTTTTCCGTGACTAGGTCACATTAGCTTTCGCGCAACGATTCCAGCCCGGCGCGGTTCCGGATCTCGACCCGGCCGCGATGCAGGCCGACCCAGCCGCGCCGTTCGAATTCCTTCAACTGTCGGCTGACCACCTCGCGCGCCGTGCCCAGTTCGGTGGCGATGTCCTGGTGGGTGGCCTTGATCGTGTCGTCGGCGCCGGCATGGCCGCCCAGCCAAGCCGCCAGCCGCACATCGACCCGGCCGAAGGCTACTTCCTCGATCAGCATCAAAAGGTCGGAAATGCGGGTGGCATAGGCGGAAAACACGAAGTCGCGAAAGGCTTCGGATCGCCCCAGCAAGGTGCGGAAGGCGGCCGCCGGTACCACCAGCGCCTTGACCGGCGTCTCGGCGATTCCTTCGGCGGTGTAGTCACCATGGGTGATCAGGCAATTGGTGGTCAGCACGCAGGATTGGCCGCTTTCCACCCGGTACAGCACGATCTCGCGGCCGTTCTCGGCCACCTTCTGAACCCTGACCGAGCCTTCCATCACCAGCACGTAGTTGGCGCAGGCCGAGCCGTCATGGAAAACCGCCGTGCCGGCGGGCAGCGACACCACCCGGGCGGCCCCCTCTAGAACATGGGCCGATTCCGGGTCGAACCGGGCGAATTGCGGGAAGGTCTTGGTGAATTCAGCGTTCATGGGCGCCCATTGTGCCGCAGCTGCGAAAAGGGCGAAAGGGGCAATACGCGTCTAGATTTTCTCGACATGGCAAGACAGCCCCAACTCGCCGGCGGTGTTGGTGATGGTGGCCAGACAAGCGGCGTCCCGCTCGGCGATGTTCACCGAAAAGCGGGTGACATAAAGGTTCTGTTCGGGCACGCGTTGGGCATCCATGCGCACGATGTTGGCGTTGAACTGGCCGAAGACTTCCGACAGCCGCGCCACCAAGCCGGGGCGGTCGCCGCCCGAGACGATGATCCGATGGGTGATCCGGCCCATGGCGCCATGGCTGGAATCCAACTCGAAGGGACGCACGTGGACGCGGGCGTCAGCCAGTTCCGGCAAGCCGCGGAGGGCCTGGTCCAGTTCAACGGCGGTGGTGTCGGGCGGCAGGTCGCACACCGAGTTGAACTCGGCCCCGGCCCCCAGCATGGCGAAGCTGCTGTCGCCCAGGTTGATTCCCAGGTCGAACAGGCATCCGGTGATGGCCGCCACCAGGCCCGGGCGGTCGGGGCACGACACGGAAATCATCACGGCGGTCATGGCGTCCTCCTGCTGGTCGGACGCCATGATGCGCCATGGGGCAGTGAATTCAAGCGCGTCTTGACGTATAGTCGCCGTCCGATAGCGGGGAAGGGCCATGAACAGGCGCATTGGGTGGGGAATTGTGTTGGTGGCCGCCATCGGTTCGGCTGTCGTGGCGTGGTGGTGGCAGGGCCGCGACCGCATTGACGCCACCGACAAGGCTTTGGTGGAACGGGGGCGGGGCATCTATGCCCGCGCTTGCGCCGAATGCCATGGCGCTGATTTGCAAGGCGAGCCCGATTGGCGCATCCGCAAGCCCAGCGGCGAATTGCCGGCGCCGCCCCACGATGCCAGCGGCCACACCTGGCACCATGACGACGAGTATCTGTTCGCTGTCACCAAGCACGGCCTGGCCCGTTTCGCGCCGCCCGACTACAAAAGCGCCATGCCGTCCTTCGTCGGCACTCTCAGCGACGCCGACATCCGCGCTGTCCTGGCCTTCATCAAATCCACCTGGCCGGACGAGATCAGGAAACGCCAAGAGGCGTTGAACCAGAAGCGTTAAACCGCCGCGGTCCAGGTTTCGCCCTGCTTGGCGAAGGCGTGGACCCGCACGTTGTGGAAGGCCGAGCCGTTCCAGCCACGAATGTCCACCCACAGGCGCGGATAATCGAAACGTATTAGCGCGAAGCCGTTGGCGTCCTGGCGCAGGCGGGTCGAGCAGGCGGTCGAAGCCTGCACCAGCACGCACGACCCGTGGCGGGGCGTGGCGACGACCTCGACATGGGCCTTGTGCACGTGGCCGGTGAGAATGAGGTCGATGCCGTGTTCCACCAGGGCGTCGAAGGAATGCCCCGAGGGCGCGGTGCTGGGCGGGTGGTGCAGGAAGGCGATCTTGCAATGGTGGTCGGCGCTGTCTGCCAGTTCGCCGCGCACCTCGTCCAGGTGGTGGCTGCGCAGCTTGCCGCTTTGCCAGCGCAGGTGGCGGGTGCTGTCCAGGCCGATGGCGACGATTTCGTCATCGCTGTAGCAGGTGGCCTGCGCCAGTCCGGGCAGGTGCTTCTCGAACTTGGCCCGCGGCGCCAGCAGGCGCGTCAGCGGCCGGTAGAACGGCGCCAGGTCGTGGTTGCCCGGAACCACCAGAACCGGGGCGCCCAGGCGTTCCAGAAAGGCGCGGGCCTCGGCGAATTGATGGCTTTTGGCCCGCTGGGTCAAGTCGCCCGAGATGATCACCAGATCGGGTTTCAGATGGACGATGTCGGCCACCAGGGCTTCCACCACCACCGGATCTGCCTTGCCGAAATGCAGGTCGGACAGATGGGCGATCAGTCGCATGACTTTTCCCTGGCCGTCAGCACGCGCAGCGAACGGGGATGGCTGCGGAACACCAGGGGGGCGCGCAGCACGGTGACCTCGCCGTCCAGCGACAGCATCATGCGGCTTTTGCGGCCGGTGACCACCACCTGGTCGGCGCTGAACACCGTCAACAATCGGTTGACACGCCAGCGGCCCAAAAGCGCATTGAGCGCCAGCCAGATCAGCCCCAGGCGCGAGGTGGTCTTGGCCACGTGCACCATCAATTCGCCGCGATCCAGGGTCTGACGCGACGGCGGCAGCGGCAGCGGCGTTTCCGCCCAGGCGTTGTTGGAGATGACGACGATGGGGGTGACCAGCGACGAGGTAACGCCGCCGGCGCTGATTTGAACCTGCATCAGCGGATAACGGCGCAGCGCCCGCAATGCGGCCAAGGCGAAAGCCGGCCATTTGCCCAAGCCTTCCGCCTGCAATTTGTCACGCCGTCTTACCACCCGGGGATGCATGCCCAAGGACGCCCAGATGGCGAAAGGCAGGCCGTTGACCTCGGCCAGGTCGATGTCGGCGACGCGGCCATGGCCCAAGGCGGCGGCGGCGGCCACCGGGTCGGTGGGCAGGCCCAAGTCGCGGGCCAGCAGGTTCAAGGTGCCCAGCGGCAGCAACCCCAACGGCTTGTCGCGGCCCAAACCGGCCAGGATGGCGGTCAGGAAGGTGCCGTCGCCGCCGCCCACCACCACGGCGTCCATGTCGTCGCGCCGAGTCCAGGCGGACAGGGCCCTGGCCAGTTGTCGTTTGTCGGTGATCTCGACCTCGACGTGGTGGCCTTGCTGGCTCAGTTGCTCGACGATGGCCGCGACCGTGGCCTGCAAGGGCAGGCGGCGGAAGGTGCCGGCGGAACGGTTGACGACAAGGGCGAGACGCATGATCCGGTCAAGCTGGCGGCAGGGAAACCCAGGATATCGCAACCTAGGTCATGTGGCACCTAACCAATGTGGTCGAATTGACCCCTGCTGTGCGCAGGGGTAAGGTTGCGTGGGTGAGGAATGACAATTGTCAATTGGTGGGACGGGGGGGTAAGGCGCAACCATGATTCAGTTGCCCGCGGCGCATCGTGGCATTGCCGAACGCTTGATTTGCCTTCACGACGAAATCAAGGGGGAAGCTTCGCTGATGGCGCTCAGCCGGGTGGCGGTGGCGCTTTACGATCCGGCATCGGACATCCTGAAGACCTTCATCCATTCCTCGGACGGCGACAACCCGGTGGACGGCGCCACTGCGCCCTTGGCGGCGTCCCCGTCCTTGCTGCAACTGGCATCCACCGGGGCGCGGCGCATCGTCAACGATCTGGGCCCCGCCGCCCGCGAGGGCCGCGACTTCGCCCGCAAGCTTTACGATTCGGGCTATCGCTCCAGCTACACCGTGCCCATCGCCAACAAGGGGACGCTTTACGGTTTTTTGTTCTTCAACTCGTTCCGGGAAGGCTTCTTCCAGCCGCCGGTGGTCCAACGCCTGCGTCCTTATGCCGAGTTGATCTCGTTGGCGGTGATGCGCGAACTCGACACCGTCCGCATGATGCAGGCGGCGGTCAAGGTCATCCGTTCGGTCAGTTCGGCGCGGGACGAGGAAACCGGTTCGCACCTGGCCCGCATGGCCCATTACGCCCGGCTGATCGCCACCAAGATGCGCGACCGCCACGGCCTGAGCGACGAGTATATCGAGTTCCTGTTCCAGTTCTGCCCGCTGCACGACGTGGGCAAGGTGGCGGTCCCCGATTCGGTGTTGCTGAAACCCGGCAGCCTGACCACCGAGGAATTCGAGCAGATGAAGGGCCACGTGGCCAAGGGCGTCGAGATCATCGACTTGATGATGCGGGATTTCGGCCTGAAATCCATGCCGTACTTCGACGTGCTTCGCAACATCGTCGCCTATCACCACGAAACCCTGGACGGGCGTGGTTATCCCTATGGGCTCAGCGATTCCCAGATTCCCATCGAATCGCGCATCGCCGCCGTCGCCGACGTGTTCGACGCACTGACCAGCGTGCGGCCCTACAAGGCCGCCTGGACCAACGAGGACGCGCTGAACCTGCTGCGCCGCAACGCCGGCACCAAGTACGATCCCGAATGCGTCGAAATCCTGGCGTCCTGCACCCAAGAGATCGCCGCCATCCAGGCCCGCTTCACCGAGACCGTATATGATTGACGGGCCGGTCTCCGCCGTGTTCCCCTGACACGCGACGACGAAGGGGGAGGGGATGGCTTTGGTGGGGCGCTCGTTTCTTGTGGTCATGATGGTGTTGTCCTGGGTGTCGCCCGTGGCGGCCGAGCCCATGAGCGCCGGCCCATGGGCGGCGTTGACCGGACCGGCCGAAGACCGTCCCTCGTCCATCGGCTCCGCCGCCGCCGGCTGCCTGACCGGCGCCCAGGCGCTGCCCCTGGACAGCGCCGGCCTGCAGGTGCTGCGTCCTCAGCGCAACCGCTTCTGGAGCCATCCCCGCACCATCGACTACGTCACCAAGCTGGGCCGCGATGCCCAGGCCGCCGGCTTGGCCCCGCTGCTGGTCGGCGACTTGTCGCAGCCGCGCGGCGGCCCCATGGCCTATGGGCATGGCAGTCATCAGAACGGCCTGGATGTGGACATCTGGTTCCGCCTGCCGGGCAAGCCGCTGGGCGCCGCCGAATTGTCCAGCCCGGCGGCGGTCTCCATGGTCAAGGGGCGCAAGGTCAATACCAAGACCTGGGGGGCACGGCAGCTGAGGCTGTTGGAATTGGCCGCCAGCGATTCCCGCGTCGACCGCATCTTCGTCAACCCGGCGATCAAGGCGGCGGCGTGCAAGGCGGGCAGGGGCGACTGGCTGGCAAAGCTGCGGCCGTGGTGGGGGCATGACGAACATTTCCATGTACGTCTGTCCTGCGCCGCCGACGACACCAATTGCCAACCCCAGGCCCTGGTTCCCCCCGGCGACGGCTGCGGGGCGGAACTGCAATCCTGGCTGACCAAGAGCACGATCCTGCCCGACCAGGGCGACAAACCCAACACCCGCCGACCCAATCTGCCGGCCATGTGCTCGGCCATCCTGGAGCAGCCCGGCCCGCGCGAGGCGGCGAACCGCTGATTGGCTTGCATCGCCGCTTGCAAAATAACCAGGAAGCCTGTATCTAGCCGCCCACACACCGCACGCGGGGCCGCGTCGGCGCCATAGGCGTTCGTCGCTCCGGTGCCGGAACTGATGTTCCGGCTACTCCCGCGGAGGCTTAACCGGAGAAAGAAAAGGAATTCTCTCCATGTCCATGCCGACCTTCACCATGCGCCAGCTCGTCGAAGCGGGCGTCCACTTCGGCCACAACACCCGCCGCTGGAACCCCAAGATGGCGCCGTTCCTGTTCGGCGTCCGCAACGGCATCCATATCATCGACCTGCAGCAATCGGTGCCGATGCTGCACGCCGCCATGACCGCCGTGCGCAACGTCGTCGCCGGTGGCGGCCGCGTCCTGTTCGTGGGCACCAAGCGCGCCGCTTCCGACACCGTCGCCGAAGCCGCCAAGAAGTGTGGCCAGTACTATGTCAACCACCGCTGGCTGGGCGGCATGCTGACCAACTGGAAGACCATCTCGCTGTCGATCAAGCGTTTGCGCGAACTGGACGAACAGCTGGCTTCCGGCGCCGTTGGTGGCCTGACCAAGAAGGAACAGCTGGTCCTGGCCCGTGAAAAGGAAAAGCTGGACCGTGCGCTGGGCGGCATCAAGGACATGGGTGGCCTGCCGGACATCCTGTTCATCATCGACACCAACAAGGAATCCCTGGCCGTCCAGGAAGCCAACAAGCTGGGCATCCCGGTGGTCGCCATCTTGGACTCCAACTCGGATCCGTCGGGCGTGCAGTTCCCGGTTCCCGGTAACGACGACGCTATCCGCGCCATCCAGACCTATTGCGACCTGATGGTCGCCTCGGTGCTGGACGGCATCCAGGCCGAAATCGGCCGTTCGGGTGGCGACATCGGCGCCGCCGAGGAAGCCCCGGTGGAAGTGATTCCCGCCGAAATCGCCGAAGGCGAAGTCGTCGCTTCGGCCGAATAAGGCGAAGATTTCACGGAATGGCGGCG
>JAIWOG010000021.1 GCA_020217035.1 Magnetospirillum sp.
ACATGCGTCGCCGCCATTTTGTTAAGTGCATAGCGTTACCCAACGTTTCTTCGAACAAACCTGACGAAGAGGAATGAACCCATGGCCGAGATTACCGCTGCGCTTGTCAAGGAGCTGCGCGAAAAGACTGGCGCCGGCATGATGGATTGCAAGAAGGCGCTGAACGAGACCGCCGGTGACCTGGAAGCCGCCGTCGACTGGCTGCGCAAGAAGGGTCTGGCCGCCGCCGCCAAGAAGGCCGGCCGCGTCGCCGCCGAAGGTCTGGTCGCCATCGCCTCGGCCGGCACCAAGGGTGTGGCCGTCGAAGTGAACGCCGAAACCGACTTCGTCGCCCGCAACGACCAGTTCCAGGGCTTCGCCAAGGGCGTCGCCGACGTGGCCCTGGCCGTCGGCGCCGACGTCGACGCGCTGAACGCCGCCCAGTTCCCGGGTGCCGGCAAGACCGTCGCCGAGACCCTGACCGGCCTGATCGCCACCATCGGCGAGAACATGAACCTGCGTCGCGCCGCCAAGCTGGAAGTCAGCCAGGGCGTGGTCGCGTCCTACATGCACTCGGCCGCCGCTCCGGGCCTGGGCAAGATCGGCGTGTTGATCGCCCTGGAATCCGCCGGCGACACCGCCAAGCTGGAAGCCTTGGGCAAGCAGATCGCCATGCACGTTGCCGCCGCCAACCCGTTGTTCCTGGACTCGGCCTCGGTGGACAAGACCGCGCTGGAGCGTGAGACCGCCGTTCTGACCGAACAGGCCAAGGCTTCGGGCAAGCCGGCCGAGGTCATCGAGAAGATGGTTCAGGGCCGTATCCGCAAGTACTACGAAGAAGTCTGCTTGCTGGACCAGGTGTTCGTCATCGACCAGGAAAACAAGATTTCCAAGGTGGTCGAGAACGCTGGCAAGGATGTGGGCGCCCCCGTCAAGCTGACCGGCTTCGTGCGCTTCGCCCTGGGCGAAGGCATCGAGAAGGAAGAAAAGGACTTCGCCGCCGAAGTGGCCGCCCAGCTGGGTGGCTGATCGGACGCAAGGCCGTTTCGAAGTCAAAGCCGCCGCCAGGGGTTTGCCTCTGGCGGCGGTTTTCGCCTGATCTCCACATCAGGCGAGACAGAAGGGTGGAATGGTGTATGATCGCCACCCGGCAAAAAGCCCTGGCTGAAACGCCTGGGATCGACCGCAATCCAAGCCTTTGGGGGCACTGATGGCCAGCGACGCCAAATTCCGCCGCGTTCTCCTCAAGATCTCGGGTGAGGGCCTTATGGGCGATCGGGATTACGGGCTGGACAACGCGACCGTCGAGCGTATCGCCGCCGAAGTCGAATCCGTGCGGGCGCTTGGGGTCGAAGTGTGCTGCGTGGTGGGTGGCGGCAACATCTTCCGCGGCCTTTCCGGGGCCGCCAAGGGCATGGAACGGGCTGCCGCCGACAACATGGGCATGCTGGCCACCGTGATGAACGCCCTGGCACTGCAAAACGCCCTGGAAGCCCGCAACGTCGACACCCGCGTGCAATCGGCCATTCCCATGCCGTCGGTGTGCGAATCCTTCATTCGCCGCCGCGCCATCCGCCATCTGGAAAAGGGCCGGGTGGTGATTTTCGCCGCCGGTACCGGCAATCCGTTCTTCACCACCGACACGGCGGCCGCGCTGCGGGCCGTCGAAATGGGATGCGACGCTTTGCTGAAGGCGTCGCAGGTGGACGGCGTCTATTCCGCCGATCCCAAGAAGGTCAAGGATGCCGTGCGCTACGACACCCTGACCTTCCACGACGTCCTGGCCCGCGATCTGGCGGTGATGGACGCTTCCGCCATTTCGCTTTGCCGCGAAAACAACGTGCCCATCGTCGTCTTCGACATGCACACCGACAATGCCTTCGCCGAGGTGGTGTCGGGACGTGGGCGTTTCACCATCATCAACGAAGGGGGTTGAACCGTGTCCACACCGACTAATTGGGGCGACCTGAAGAAGGATGTCGCCCATCGCATGGACAACACGGTCGAGGTTCTGAAGAAGGAATTCTCGGGCCTGCGCACCGGCCGTGCCGCGGCCTCGTTGCTGGAGCCGGTGGTGGTCGAGGCCTATGGCCAGACCATGCCGTTGACCCAATGCGGCACCATCGGCGTTCCCGAGCCGCGCATGCTGACCGTCCAGGTGTGGGACAAGGGGCAGGTCAAGGCGGTGGAAAAGGCCATCCGCGACGCTGGTTTGGGTCTCAATCCGCAGACCGACGGCCAACTGGTCCGCGTGCCGATTCCGCCCTTGAACGAAGAACGCCGCAAGGAATTGCAGAAGGTCGCCGGCAAATACGCCGAGCAGGCTCGTGTCGCCATCCGCAATGTTCGTCGTGACGGCATGGACACCCTGAAGAAGATGGAAAAGGACGGCCACATCTCGGAAGACGAGATCAAGAAGCACGAAAAGGAAGTCCAGGCGCTGACCGACGAGACCATCAAGAAGGTGGACGAGACCTTGGCGCACAAGGAAAAGGAAATCATGCAGGTCTAGATGGTGATGGAGACCGCCCCCTTGTCCGCCACGCCGCCGCCGCCGCCCGCGCACGTTGCCATCATCATGGATGGCAACGGTCGTTGGGCCAAGGCGCGGGGTCTTCCGCGCACCGCCGGTCACAAGCGGGGCGCCGAAGCCGTTCGGCGTACCGTCGAAGCGGCGCGCGAGATGGGAATCTCCTATCTGACCCTTTATGCTTTTTCCTCGGAAAACTGGAAGCGGCCGGCGGGCGAGGTCACCGATCTGATGGGATTGTTGCGGCTTTATCTGCGCAACGAAGTCTCGAACCTGCATAAGAACGGCATCCGCCTGCGGGTCATCGGCGACCGTACCCGGCTGTCCGCCGACATCAACGCCCTGATCGACGAATCGGAAGCCAAGACGGCGGCCAACACCGCGTTGACCCTGGTTCTGGCCTTGTCCTATGGCGGCCGCCAGGAAATCGTCTGCGCCGCTCGGCGGCTGGCGGAAGAGGTGGCGGCGGGGCGCTTGTCCCCGGCCGACATCGACGAGACGGCGTTCGCGGCGCGTCTGTTCACCGCCGACATCCCCGACCCCGATTTGCTGATCCGCACCTCGGGCGAGCAGCGCATCTCGAACTTCCTGCTGTGGCAGGCGGCCTATGCCGAATTCGTCTTCACCGAGGTGCTGTGGCCCGATTTCGGCCGTGAACACCTGGAAGAAGCGGTGTGCGCCTTCCATGGTCGCGAGCGTCGCTACGGCGCCGCGCCGGGCTGATCATCGTGCTGCTGCCCCGCATCCTGTCCGCTTTAGTGATGATCCCCGTGGCGCTGGCCGCCATCTGGTGGGGGGGCTATGCCTTCGCCGCGCTAGTTGCCGCCGCCGGTGCAGTCATGGTGTGGGAATGGGAGCGCATGACCGGCGGGACGTTCACCATGGGTGGCCGTATGGCCGCAGGCTTGGTGGCCGTGGCGTCGCTGATGGCCTTTGCTTGGCCGATCGCCGCCCTGGCGCTGGTTCTGTTGGCGGTCGCCATCGCCGGCCGTCGTGCCGAGATGGAAGGCCAAGGGCGGCGGTTGTGGGCCATGTCCGGGGCGTTTTATTGTGGTTTACCTGCCATTGCCCTGGTTTGGCTGCGGGGCACAGAGGAATCCGGCCTCTATCTGATGCTATGGCTGATGATGGCGGTGTGGGCGACCGATATCGGCGCCTATGCTGCCGGTCGCACCATTGGCGGTCGGTTGCTGATGCCGGCGGTAAGCCCCAAGAAGACCTGGGCCGGCCTGTTGGGCGGCATGACCAGCGCCGCTTTGGTAGGAGCCGCTTCGGCCTGGGCTTTCCCGTTGGGGGTGGAATGGGGCATGCTGGCTGTGGTCAGCGCCGTCCTGGCCATTGTGGCGCAAGCCGGCGACCTTTTGGAAAGCTGGGTCAAGCGTCGTTTCGGGGTCAAGGATTCCAGCAATATCATACCCGGCCATGGCGGCGTGCTTGATCGCGTTGATGGTCTGTTGTCAGCCGGTCTGGCCGTGGCTTTGTTCCGGCTGATCGCCGCCCCTTGAGGTCTCGTTCATGAGTGATCCCCGTCGCGCCGTCACCATCTTGGGTTCCACCGGTTCCATCGGCCGCAACACGGTGGAACTGATCGAGGCGCGGCCCGACCTTTACCGCACCGAGGCCCTGGTGGCCAACGCCAACGCCGCCCTTCTGGCCGATCAAGCCCGGCGGCTGCGCCCCCATCTGGCGGTGGTGGCCGACGAAGCCGCCTTGCCGGAACTGCGCCAATTGCTGGCCGGCAGCGGCATCCGCGCCGCCGCTGGTGCCGCGGCGGTGGTGGAAGCAGCGCAATTGCCCGCTGATTGGGTGATGTCGGCCATCGTTGGCGCCGCCGGCCTGGAGCCCACCCTGGCCGCGTTACGGCGCGGCTGCGTGGTGGGATTGGCCAACAAGGAATGCCTGGTCTGTGCCGGCGATCTGATGATGGCGGAAGTGGCCGCCCATGGCGCTACCTTGCTGCCGGTGGATTCCGAACATTCGGCCATCTTTCAGGTATTCGAGGACGACCAGCGCGGCGCCATCGACAAGATCGTGCTGACCGCCTCGGGCGGGCCGTTCCGGCAAAAGAGCCTGGACGAGATGGCGGCGATGACGCCCGCCCAGGCGGTGGCCCATCCCAATTGGTCCATGGGGGCCAAGATCAGCGTCGATTCGGCGTCGATGATGAACAAGGGCCTGGAACTGATCGAGGCCCACCACCTGTTCGCCATGCCCGAGGACAAGATCGACATCCTGGTGCATCCGCAATCGGTGATCCATTCCATGGTCGCCTATGCCGATGGTTCAGTGCTGGCGCAGTTGGGCAGCCCCGACATGCGCACCCCCATCGCCTATGCTTTGGGCTGGCCGCGCCGCATATCGTCGCCGGCGCCCAAGCTGGATCTGGCCGCCATAGCCACCCTGACCTTCGAATCCCCCGATCCGGTCCGTTTCCCGGCCTTGCGTCTGGCGCGGGCCGCCTTGCAAAGCGGCGGCGGCGCACCTACTGTCCTAAACGCCGCGAACGAAGAGGCGGTTGCCGCCTTCCTGGCTGGCCGCATCGGTTTCCTGGACATCGCCCGCACGGTCGAGAAAACCCTGGAAGCCATGCCCACGGCCCGTTTGGGATGTATCGACGACGTGCTGGCCCAAGATGGGCTGGCGCGTGTTCGCGCCCGCGGATTGATCGACACTCTGGCCTGATCGGGGCAGCATGGACTTTTTTTGGAATTATATCGTCGTCTTCCTGCTGATTCTGACCGTGGTCGTCTTCGTCCATGAACTGGGCCATTATCTGGTGGCCCGCTGGAACGGCGTCCGTGTCGAGGTGTTCTCCATCGGCTTCGGCCCCGAAATCTGGGGGTTCAACGACAGGTCCGGCACCCGTTGGCGGTTCAGCGCCCTGCCTTTGGGCGGCTATGTGAAGATGTTCGGCGACGCCGACGCCACCTCCACGACCGGCGAGGTGCGCGAGATGACCGACGCGGAAAAGGCCGTCAGCTTCCGCCACAAGCGGGTGGGGCAGCGGGCCGCCATCGTCTTTGCCGGCCCGGCGGCCAACTTCATCTTCGCCATCGTCGGCTTGGCGTTGATGTTCATGGTGCTGGGCCAGCCGATCACCGAGCCGGTGGTTGGGCAAGTGATGCCCGGCAGCGCCGCCGAACAGGCCGGCATCCTGGCCGGCGACCGAGTGGTGCGGGCCAATGGCGATTCCGTCACCCGCTTTCAGGATATCCAGCGCATCGTCCGTCTGGACATCGACAAGCCGCTGGAACTGACCATAGAACGTGACGGCGCTGCGCTTGACCTGGTCGCCCATCCGCGTATCGTCGAGCGCAAGGGCATGTTCGGCGACATGGAGAAGGTGCCGGTGCTGGGCATCGCCGCCGATGCGTCGCAAACCCGCATCGTCCACCACGGCCCCGGTATGGCGCTATGGCAGGCGGTGCGTGAATCCGGCACGATGATTTCCGCTACCTTCGTCGGCATCGGTCAGATGATCAGCGGCACCCGCGACAGCGAGGAACTGGGCGGCCCCATCCGCATCGCCAAAGGCGCCGGCGAGGCGGCACAAATGGGGATGGCCTCGGTGGTCTTCTACGTCATCCTGCTGTCGTTGAACCTGGGCCTGATCAACCTGTTCCCCATCCCCATCCTGGATGGTGGACATTTGGTTTTTTATGCCTTCGAGGCCATCCTTGGTAGGCCGTTGGGGGAAAAGGCCCAAGAATATGGTTTCCGAATCGGGCTGTTTCTGGTATTGGCCTTGATGGTATTCGCCACCCGTAACGACATCGTATCGTTGCCGGCGTGGGAAGCCATAAAGCGGCTGTTCTCTTGATTTCGCAATCACCCAAGGGAATGGGTGAATTGGGAAGGGGGGCGTGGATGGGTTTGTTGCGTTTGGCCGCGATGGCGGTCGGCATGGTTCTGGTGTCGCTTCCCGCCTGGGCACAAAGCACCGGTACCATTCGGCAAATCGTCGTGCAGGGCAACCAGCGCGTCGAGGTCGAGACCGTCAAGTCGTACATGGCGGTGGCCGAAGGCGACCCCTACAGCGCTGAACGCGTCGATCGTTCGCTCAAGACCTTGTTCAACACCGGCCTGTTCGCCGACGTCGCCATCCGTCAGGAAGGGGACGCCCTGGTGGTGCGCGTGGTGGAAAACCCCATCATCAACCGCATCGCCTATGAAGGGAACAAGCGCATCAAGGACGAACAGCTGGAACAGGAAACCCAGTTGCGTCCGCGCGTGGTCTATACCCGCACCAAGGTGCAGAACGACGTCAAGCGCATCCTGGACCTTTATCGCCGCCAAGGCCGTTTCGCCGCCACCGTCGAGCCCAAGCTGATCCAACTGGAGCAGAACCGCGTCGATCTGGCCTACGAGATCAACGAGGGTGAGCCCAGCTACGTCAAGCGCATCAATTTTGTCGGCAACCGCAAATATTCCGACTCGCGTCTGCGCGAGGTTCTGGCCACCAAGGAAGAACGCTGGTACCGGTTCCTGTCGTCCGACGACACCTACGACCCGGATCGTGTCACCTATGACCGCGAATTGTTGCGCCGCTATTACCTGAAGCACGGATTCGCCGATTTCCGCGTGGTGTCCGGCGTCGCCGAGTTGACGCCCGATCGCGGCGGCTTCTTCATCACCTTCACGGTGGAGGAAGGTGACCGCTACAAGTTCGGCACCGCCACCATCAACGCCAACCTGCGCGACCTGGACGGCAAGGAACTGGAACCGCTGCTGACCAGCGTGCCGGGCGAGTGGTACAACGCCGACCAGGTGGAAGACATCGTTCAGAACCTGACCGACGCCCTGGGGTCCAAGGGCTTCGCCTTCGTCGATGTGCGTCCGCAGGTCAACCGCGACCGCGAAAACCAGACCATCAACATCACCTACGATATCAACGAAGGCCCGCGTGTCTATGTCGAGCGCATCGACATCACCGGCAATGTCCGCACGCTTGACAAGGTGATACGCCGCGAATTCCGTCTGGTGGAAGGCGATGCCTTCAACACCGCCAAGATTCGCCGTTCGCGTCAGCGCATCAAGGATTTGGGGTATTTCGACAAGGCCGAGGTGACCAACGTTCCGTCGGAAACGGCGCCTGACCGCACCATCATCAAGGTGGACGTTCAGGAAAAGTCCACCGGCGAACTGTCCTTCGGCGTCGGTTGGTCCACCGTGGTCGGCCCGTTGGTGGAAGCTTCCATCCGCGAGCGCAACCTGTTGGGCAAGGGCCAGGATTTGAAGCTTGCCTCGTCGCTGGGCACCCGTCGCAACAGTGTCGAATTGTCCTTCACCGAGCCATATTTCCTGGATCGCAAGCTGTCGGCCGGTTTCGACATCTTCTCGGTGACCCGCAAGCTGCAAAGCGAAAGCTCGTACGACCACAACACCCTGGGTGCCGCCCTGCGCAGCGGATACTATATCCACGAGAACTTGCGTCAGGATCTGCGCTATCAGATCAAGCGCGACCAGGTCGAAAACGTGGACAGCACGGCGTCGCTTTTCGTGAAGGAACAGGTCGGCACGTCGACCACCTCGTCGATCATGCAGGCAATGACCTGGGATTACCGCGACAGCAAGCTGGAGCCGACGGAAGGGTACTACATCAAGTTCAGCAATGAACTCGCCGGCCTTGGGGGCACGCAGAAATGGCTGCGCAACAACGTCAGCGCCGGCCAGTACTTCCAGCTTGACGAACAGGTGGTGTTGGGGGTGAGCGGCGGAGCCGGCATCATCAGCGGTTTCGGCGACGACAAGGTGCGCATCACCGAACGCTATTACCTGGGCGGCGATTCCTTGCGCGGTTTCGCCAGTGCCGGCGTCAGCCCGCGTGACAAGAGCTCGGGGGACGCCTTGGGCGGCATGTGGCAAGCGTCCGGTAGCGTTCAGTTGAAGTTCCCGCTGGGGCTGCCCGAGGAACTGGGCTTCGCTGGTCAGGTGTTCACCGATTTCGGCAGTGTCGGCTCGACCGAGGATTACGCCAATTCGTCCACCATCAACCAGAAAAGCTCGCTGCGTGCCGCTGTCGGCGCCGGCGTGACCTGGAAGTCGCCCATGGGGCCGGTGGCCTTGGATCTGGCCATCCCGGTGATGAAGGAATCGTTCGACGAGGACGAATTCTTCAGCTTCAACTTCGGCACGAGGTTCTAGGATGGCCAAATCGGGGGCCATCCGCCTGGTGGCGGGTATGGTCGCTTTGCTGGTGTCCGTTCCTGCCCTGGCGCAGACGGCGCCGGTCAAAAACGTGGCCGCGCCCGCTGTCATCGTCATCGTCGACGCAGCCCGCGTGCAGCGTGAAAGCACGGCGGGTAAGGGGCTGGCGGCGGAACGCGAACGCTATCAACAGACCTACAACACTGAATTCGAGACCGCCCGCAAGCAATTGCAAAACGCCGAGCAGGATTTGGCCAAGCAACGTTCGGCCCTGGCTGCCGAGGTGTTCCAGGAAAGGGTCCGTGCCCTGAACACCCGCGTCGCTGAATTCCAACGGCAATATCAAGGGGCTGTCCGTGCGCTGGACAAGTCCACCGCCACCGCCAGCAACGAGTTGCAGAAAGCGGTCGTCGGGGTGACCAGCGAAGTGGCCTCGGAAGTCGGGGCCAGCTTGGTCCTGCATAAGCAACAGGTCTTCCTGCACGACGAACGCATGGATATCACGCCCCAGGTGATCGAACGCCTGAACAAGCGGCTTGCTTCCATCCCGTTCCCGGCTCCTGACGTGCATCTGCCGGTGGTCGAGGACAGTGCTCCCAAGGGAAAGAAGTAGCTCCATGGCCGATCCGCGTTTTTTTCAGGTGACGGGCCCCTTCACCGTGGGGCAACTGGCGGAATTGTGCCGGGCCGAATTGTCGGCCGGGGCGGATGCGGGACAGGTGGTGGTGGACGTCGCCGCCCTGGACGTCGCCGGCCCCCAGCACATCAGCTTTCTCGATAACCGAAAATACCTGTCCGCCTTCGCCGCCACCAAGGCCGGGGCGGTGATCGTCCATCCCGACGTGGCCGACCGCGCCCCGGCGGGGATGACGTTGTTGTTGTCCAAGGATCCCTATCGGGCCTATGCCATGGTGGCCCAGGCGTTCTATCCCCAGCCGGCGGCCTCGGAATGGCGGGCGCCCAACGCGTGTGTCGATCCGACGGCCCAGATCGGCGCCCAATGCTGGATCGGCCCCGGGGTGGTGATCGGCGCCCGGGCCGAGATCGGCGACAATTGCCGCATCGAGGCCAACGCGGTGATCGGCGACGGCGTGGTGCTGGGATCGGGCGGCAAGATCGGCGCCAATGCCAGCGTCTGCTGCGCCGTCATCGGCAAGAATGTCAGCATCTATCCCGGCGCCCGCATCGGTCAGGATGGCTTCGGTTTCGCCATGGGGGCGCAAGGCCATCTGAAGGTGCCGCAATTGGGCCGGGTGATCATCGGCGACAACGTGGAAATCGGCGCCAACACCACCATCGACCGTGGCTCGGGCCCCGACACGGTGATCGGTGACGGTTGTTGGA
>JAIWOG010000022.1 GCA_020217035.1 Magnetospirillum sp.
TCGACAATTTGGTGCAGATCGGCCACAACGTGCAATTGGGCCGGGGCTGCGTGGTGGTGGCCCAGGTGGGCATTTCGGGATCGACGCAGTTCGGCGATTTCGTCGCCGCCGGCGGCCAGGCCGGCTTCGCCGGCCACTTGAAGATCGGCATGGGTGCGAAGATCATGGCGCAGGCCGGGGTGATCGGCGACGTTCCGGCGGGGCAGACCTATGGCGGCACACCGGCGGTGCCACGTCTGGAATGGCTGCGTCAGTCGGCCGTGCTCAGTAAAATGGCCCGTGACAGAAAGCAGCGCTAACAATAGTTTAGAGAATTGAAAACCACAGGAAGGACAGCATGGTGAACGAGACCGAGACCGGGAAGGAGGTCGATATCAACCGGATCATGGAAATGATCCCGCACCGCTACCCGTTCCTGATGGTTGACAAGGTTGTCGACATCGTCGTCAACGAAAGCGCCGTCGGCATCAAGAACGTCACCATCAACGAACCGTTTTTCCAAGGCCATTTCCCTCAGCATCCGGTGATGCCGGGTGTGCTGATCATCGAAGCCATGGCGCAGACCGCCGCCGTGCTGGTGGTGTCCACCCTGGGGCCGGCTTCCGAGGGCAAGCTGGTTTATTTCATGAGCGTCGACGAAGCCCGCTTCCGCAAGCCCGTCGGCCCCGGCGACCAGTTGCACATCCATGTCACCAAGGAACGTTCGCGTGGTAACGTCTGGAAGTTCCGCGCCGAAGCCAAGGTGAACGACATCCTGATGGCCGAAGCGGTTTACGCTGCCATGATTTTGGATAACTGATGGCCAACATTCATCCTACCGCCATCGTCGATCCCCAGGCGGATGTCGCCGGATCGGCCTCCATCGGCCCCTATTGCGTGGTCGGTCCCCATGTCCGTCTGGGCGAAGGCGTGGAATTGCTGTCCCATGTGGTGGTCGAAGGACGCACCACCATCGGCGACAACACCCGCATTTTTCCCTTCGCCTCCATCGGTCACCAACCGCAGGATTTGAAGTATCACGGCGAGCCGTCCACCCTGGAAATCGGCAGGAACAACCAGATCCGCGAATACGTCACCATGCAGCCGGGCACCGAAGGCGGCGGCATGATCACCAAGGTGGGCGACAATTGCCTGTTCATGGCCAGCGCCCACGTGGCCCATGACTGCATCGTCGGCAACAACGTGATCATGGCCAACAACGCCACCCTGGCCGGCCACGTCCTGGTGGGCGAATACGCCTTCCTGGGCGGGCTGTCGGCGGTGCACCAGTTCGTGCGCATCGGCAAGCACGCCATGGTCGGCGGCATGTCGGGCGTCGAGGCCGACATCATTCCGTTCGGCATGGTCATCGGCAACCGCGCCCATCTGAACGGTCTGAACATCGTCGGGCTGAAGCGTCGCGGCTTCTCGCGCGACGAGATTCATTCCCTGCGCAGCGCCTATCGTCTGCTGTTCGGCCCGGAAGGCACTCTGCAGGAACGTCTGGCCGACGTGGCCGAGCAATATGCCAGCAACGGCGCGGTGATGGAGGTGATCGAGTTCATCCGATCCGATTCGTCCCGGTCGCTGTGCACGCCCGGCTTCGAGGATGGCAAGTAAGCTCGGCATCATCGCCGGCGGTGGCGCCTTTCCAGGGCTTGCCATCGCCGCCTGCCGCTCGCAGGGGCGGCCGTTCCATGTCCTGGCGTTGACCGGCCATGCCGATCCCTTGGTCATCGGCGACGCCCCGGCGGACTGGATTCGCTTGGGCGAGGCGGGGACCGGCTTCAAGAAGCTGCACGCGGCCGGGGTCACCGAATTGGTGATGATCGGCCCGGTGCGTCGTCCCACTCTGAAGGAACTGGCACCCGATTGGCGTACCACCAAGTTCTTCGCCAAGGTCGGTCTGAAGGCTCTGGGCGACGACGGCTTGCTACGGGCGGTGGCCAAGGAAATCGAGGAGGAGGGGTTCACCGTCATCGGCATCGACCAAGTCCTGGACGATTGCTTGGCCCCCGAGGGGCTGTTCGGCCGTCACGCCCCAGACGAGCAAGCGCAAGCCGACATCCGGCGAGGATGGGAGGTGGCCAAGGGCCTGGGCGCCCTGGACGTGGGACAGGCGGTGATCGTCCAACAAGGCATCGTCTTGGGGGTCGAGGCCGTCGAGGGCACCGACCGGCTGATCCGCCGTTGCGCCGACTTGCGCCGTGAAGGCCCCGGACCCATCCTGGTCAAGGTCAAGAAGCCGGGGCAGGATCGCCGCCTGGATTTGCCGACCATCGGCCTTGCCACCCTGCATGAAGCCATCGCCACCGGCTTGCGCGGCATCGTCGTCGAAGCCGGCGGCGCCTTGGTGTTGGATCGTCAGCACCTGACCGACGAGGCCGATGCCAATGGCCTGTTCGTCCTGGGACTGAAGGGCTGAGATGCTGATCTACGTCATCGCCGGAGAACCTTCGGGCGACTTGTTGGGCGGGCGCCTGATGGCGGCGCTTCGCCAGCAAACCGGCGATTCCATCCGTTTCGCCGGCATCGGTGGCGAGAACATGCAGGCCCAGGGGCTGACGTCGCTGTTTCCCATGACCGAACTGACGGTCATGGGCCTGACCGAGGTGTTGCCGCGCATTCCCCGTATCTTGCGGCGGGTGCGGGAAACCTTGGACGACATCGGACGTCTGAAGCCCGACGCCGTCGTCACCATCGATTCCTGGGGTTTCACCGGTCGGGTGCAGAAAGGTTGCCAGAAGCTTTATCCCGACCTGCCGCGCCTTCATTACGTCGCCCCCATGGTGTGGGCGTGGAAGCCGAAACGGGCGGCGAAACTGGCCAAGGTCCTGGATTTGCTGATGACCTTGCTGCCGTTCGAGCCGCCTTATTTCGAGAAGGAAGGGCTGCGCACCGTCCATGTGGGGCATCCGGTGGTGGAATCCGGGGCCGGGCAGGGTGACGGGGCGGCGTTCCGGGCCCGCCACGGCCTTGCTGACGACGCGACGCTGCTGGCGGTGCTGCCGGGCAGCCGCCATTCGGAAACGTCCAAGCTGTTGCCGGTCTTCGGCCAGGTTCTGCACCGCTTGAAAGCGACGCATCCGACTTTGCGGGTGGTGGTGCCGACCTTGCCGCATCTGGTTGACGAAGTGCGCCAAGCGGCCAGGAACTGGCCGTTCGATCCCCTGGTCATCGACGACGGCAGCCAGAAATACGATTGCTTCGCCGCCTGCACCTGCGCCCTGGCCGCTTCCGGGACGGTGGCCCTGGAACTGGCCATGGCAGGGCTGCCGACGGTCATCGCCTATCGCCTGTCGGCGCTGACCGCCTTTGTCGCCCGCAATTTCTTCGGCTTCAAGATCAAGTGGGCGACCTTGGTCAACATGGTGTTGGATCGTCCGGTGATGCCGGAATTCCTGCAAGAGGAGTGCCGGGCCGAAAGCATCGCCCCCGTCCTTGCCCGCCTGCTGGACGACGAAGCCGAACGGCAGTGGCGGCGCCGCGACATGGCCGTCGGCATGGTCGAACTGGGAATGGGCGGGCCGTCCCCGGGGGCGCGGGCCGCCCAGGTGGTCTTGGATTTCATCGCGCAAAGGAAACAGCCATGAGCTGGCAGATGCTGCACACCATGATCCGGGTCGGCGACCTGGACAAGTCCATCGCTTTTTATACCGGGCTGCTGGGAATGACGCTGTTGCGCCGCACCGACTATCCCGAGGGCCGCTTCACCCTGGCCTTCGTCGGCTATGGCGACGAAAAGTCCAATACCGTTTTGGAGCTGACCCATAATTGGGACACGCCGGCTTATGATCTGGGGAATGGTTTCGGCCATGTCGCCCTGGGGGTGCCCGACATCACCGCCACCTGTGACCAATTGGCCAAGGCCGGCGCCAAGATCACCCGGGCGCCGGGACCCATGAAGCACGGCACCACGGTGATCGCCTTCATCGAGGATCCCGATGGCTACAAGATCGAGCTGATCGAACGCAAGCCGGCTTGACAGGATTGTCAGCCGGGCGCAGCGTCAACCGGATTGTTGACGGGGGTGCCATGGACCTGTTTCAGCTGATGGACGACGCCGACGGCCTGCGCGACAAGGCGCTGGATCGCCTGGAAGGCATCGTCGCCTTGTATCGGTCGGACGATCCGGCGGTGCGCGAGGAAGCCATGGGCCGTGCCATGGTGTTCTGCGGCAAGGAATGGGGCGGCTATGCCGCCGGCCTGGAAGCGTTGGCCGACCGTTGCGACAGCCGTGACCAATCCTTGATGGCCCTGTGCCTGCGGGAAGAGGCGCAAGACCCCGGCAGCATGATCCGCCAGACCGAGGCGGAATTGGCCGAACAGGCCAAGATGAGCGACGAGAAGCGGGCGGTGATCGCCCGTTACGGCTCGGAAGAGGCGGCCTTGGGGCCGACGCCGCTGGAACGCATGTTCGTTGACGCGGTGTCGGACTGGTTGGGCGACCCTGAACTGGATCCCTGGGCCCCGATCGCTGGCTGGGCGGTGCCATGGCATCCGCTGCCCGATGAACTTGCTCACACCGTCGCCGTGGCTTGCCCGATGCCGCAAACCATCGCCGACGCCCGCGCCGAGTGCATGGCCTGGGAAAGTCGGTTGGCCGAATTGGACGCGCTGGGCGAGGGGCCGGGGGGCGCCGTGCTGCCCACCGCCTGCGCCGCCCGCCATCGTCTGGTTCAGTTGGAATGGGCGGCGACCTTGCCGGTGCGGTCCCTGGCCGATTTCCAGATGCGGCTGGAATATTGGCGCAGCCATGGCGGCGACGACGGCGCCGGCTATGCCCGACTGGAACAGGATTTCGTCCAGTTGCTGGCCCAGGGCGTCAGCCTGGGAGGTGTCGAGACCACCAAGGACAAATGCCGGCGCCTGAAACTGGACAATCCCAAATGGTCGTTGGCCCGCATCGGTCAGGAACTGGGAATTTCCCGTCAGGCCGTTCACAAACATCTGAAAGCCTAAGGGAGACCCCGTATGCGCAAGTTCCTGATCCCGGCCATGGTGGCCATGCTGGCGGGTTTCCCCGCCCAAGCCCAGTTGATGGACGTGCTGACCGCGCCGAAAACCCTGATCGACCGCGCCATCGAGGCCCGTTCCGCCGGTGACATCGCCAAGGACAACGAGATCGTCGTCAAGATCAACGCCATCATGGGCAAGCTGGGCACTGTCAAGGCGTCCACCGAAATCTACGAACAACGCCTGCTGATCACTGGAATCTTCGACGACAAGGCGGTTTACGACAAGTTCGAACGGGAAGTCCGCCAGGTCGCCGGCGTCAAGAAGCTTTACTGGCACGTCACCTATCTGGCCGAGAACGACCCCAAGCGGAAGAGTTTGCTGGATTGGGCCGACGTCACCGTCATGGCCGCCAAGGCGCAAGGTCGTCTGGTGGGCACTGCCGGCGTCGCCGACGTCAACTTCCGCACCACCGCCGATTCCTATGGCACGGTCTATCTGATCGGCCGGGCGCGATCGGGCGAGGAAGCCAAGAAGGCCCTGGCCCGCGCCAGGGACGGCGCCGGTGTCAAGAAGGTGGTGGATTACGTGGTGGTGCGCCCCTAGTTAGGCAAACACCACGCGGGCTAATCCCCCAACCTTTGGCCCAAGTTGTATGACCAGCGGGCGGCAGCTATCCTGCCGCCCGTTTTCCTGTGTGGAAGGTGTCCTGATGTTCACCCGGGCGATGCCGGCCTTGTTCGTGCTGCTATGGAGCACCGGGTTCATCGGCGCAAAGTTCGGCCTGCCTTACGCCGAGCCCTTCACCTTCCTGTCCATCCGTTTCGTGCTGATCATCGCGCTGCTGTCGGTACTGGGCTGGGCGGCAAAAGCGGACTGGCCGAAATCACCGCGTCAGATCGGTCATCTGCTGGTTTCCGGCACCCTGGTCCATGCCGCCTATCTGGGCGGCGTCTTCGCCGCCATCCATCATGGCCTGTCTTCCGGCATGGCGGCGCTTCTGGTCGGCTTGCAACCCTTGCTGACCGCCCTTGTCGCCGGTCCGCTGTTCGGCGAACGCATCACTCCCCGTCAATGGCTGGGACTGGTGCTGGGCTTGGTCGGGGTGATGCTGGTGCTGGCGGCACGGCCCAATGGACTGGGCTTCGCCGGCCTGTCCTGGGTTGGCGTACTCTTCGCCTTGGTCGCCCTGGCCGGCATCACCGCTGGCACCCTTTATCAAAAGCGCTTCGGCCAGGGCATGGACCTGCGTACCGGTTCGGCCGTGCAATATGTCGGCGCACTTTTGGTGCTGGGGCCGGCGGCTTATTTCAGCGAAACCATGCGGGTGGAATGGACCCTGACCTTCGTCCTGGCCATGGCCTGGCTGGTCCTGGTGCTGTCCTTGGGGGCCATCACATTGTTGATGATTCTGATCCGAAGCGGCGAGGCGGCCCGTGTCGCAAGCCTGTTCTATCTGGTGCCGCCGGTGACCGCCGCCATCGCCTGGGCGCTGTTCGGCGAGACCTTGACCATGCTGGGGCTGGCCGGCATGGGGCTGGCGGCTCTGGGCGTCGCCCTGGTCATCAAACGCTAGGTTTTCGTCATCCGGGTCAGCAGCCGGCGGACGAAGGCTTCGCCCTGCAGCACTTGTTCGACGGTGATGTATTCGTCGGGCTTGTGGGCCTGTTGGATCGAGCCAGGACCACAGACCACGGTGGGGATGCCGGCTTGGTTGAACAGGCCGGCTTCGGTGGTGAAACTGACCTTGGCGGTGTCGTTGTTGCCCGACAATTGCCGGGCCAGGACCGCCGCCTCGTCGTCGTCGTCGGTCAGCAGGCCGGCGGTGGTGTTGTATTCGTCGAACATGATGCCGGTGGCGCCGTCCACCGCCAGCATTTCCGGCACCAGATCCTGGGCGAAGCCCCGCAATTCGGCCATCAACTCCTCGGGGTCGTGGTCGGGCAGGTTGCGGAACTCGAATTCGAAGCTGCATTGGGCGGGGACGATGTTGAGCGCCGTCCCGCCTTGGATCAACCCGGTGTGGACAGTGGTGTAGGGGGGCTGGTAGCCATGGTCGAAGGGGCCTTGCTGGCGGATGCGCCTTTGCATGTGGCGCAGGTAGGTGACCAATTCGGCGGCGATTTCCACCGCGTTGACGCCGCGGTCGTTCAGCGCCGAATGACATTCCTTGCCATGGACATGGCAGCGAACGTTTTTTTTACCCTTATGACCGACAATCACCCGCATCTCGGTGGGTTCGCCCACTATGCACAGCCTGGGTTTGACGGGGAGGGTCGTAATATCCTGGATCAGCCGGCGGACGCCGATGCAGCCGATTTCCTCGTCATAGGAAAAGGCGAAGTGGATGGGCATGGAAAGCGGCGCGGCGGCGAATTCGGGGGCAAGGGCAAGACAAATGGCGATGAAGCTTTTCATGTCGGACGTGCCGCGGCCGTAAAGTCGTCCATCCTGGCGCACAACATGGAAAGGGTCCGCCGACCAGTCTTGGCCATCAACGGGTACGACATCGGTATGTCCTGACAACACGATGCCGGGAACATCCGAAGGTCCAATGGTGGCGAACAAGTTTGCTTTTTCTTGCTCGTCGTCATAAGTCATTCTTATATCGGCGCCGTGACGTGCCAAAATATCGGCGGCGAACTGAATGAGTTGGAGGTTCGTTTTGTAGCTGGTGGTGTCGAAGCTGACGAGGCGTTCGATCATGTCCATGCTTTCAGGCATGTTTGGTCCCGTTGTTAGGCCGATGAAGACGCCGGCAAGTTGTCTTGTGGAAATCATCATAGGGTGCTGGGCGGTGACGTGCCAGTACCGGGATGTGGGGAAGGTCGGATCGCGGGCGAATGAGCGAAGCAATTTCCGCCGCTAGGGCGGGTACGGTCAAGAACAAGCCGGCGTTCACGCTGGGGGCGTTTTCCACGCTGCGGTCGAATTTGTTCGACCTGGCGGTGGCGTCGCTTTTCCTGAACGTGCTGGGGCTGGCCTTGCCGTTGTCGTTGCTGCAGGTTTACGACCGCATCCTGCCCAATCATTCCACCGGCACCATGGTGTTGTTGATGGCCGGCGTCCTGGGGGCGCTGGTGCTGGAATCCATCCTTAATTTCGGCCGTTCCTACATCACCGGCTGGATCGGCGCCCGCTTCGAGCACAAGGCCGGTTGCGCCGCCATCAACCGCTTGATGACCACCGGCATCGACGCTTTCGAGAAGGAAGGGTCTGGTGTCCATCTGGAACGCCTGAATTCGCTGTCTCAGGTGCGCGAGTTCTATGCCGGCCAGGCGCTGCTGACCCTTCTGGACCTGCCCTTCGCCCTGATCTATCTGGCACTGGTTGCCTTCATGGGCGGCTGGCTGGTCCTGGTGCCCTTGGTCCTGTTGGTAGCGTTCGCGGTCTCGGCGGTCAGCGTCGGCACTAAGCTGCGCGAGGCCATCGAAAAGCGCATGGTCGCCGACGACCGCCGCTTCAACTTCCTGATCGAGGTGTTGGGCGGCATCCACAGCGTCAAGGCCATGTCCATGGAAGCCCAGATGGTGCGCCGCTACGAGCGTCTGCAGGAAAGCTGCGCCGAGGGGTATTACACGGTGGCGTTGCGCAGCGCCAGTGCGCTGGGCGTGTCGTCCTTCTTCTCGCAATTGACCACCATCGCCGTGGCCGCCTTCGGCAGCCTGATCGTCATGAACGGCGAAATGACCACCGGTGGCCTTGCCGCCGCCTCGTTGCTGGCCGGCCGGGCCATGTCGCCGATCCAAAAGGCCCTGGGGGTGTGGACCCGCTTCCAAAGCTTCGTGTTGGCCCGTGGCCGCCTGGAAAAGCTGTTCGCCCTGCCGCCCGAGGCCGAGGCGGGGCTGCCCAAGATGCCGCCGCCGAAAGGCCGGCTGGAACTGGAAGCGGTCAGCTTCCGGTTCGGCGAGAAACTGCCCGACGTGATCAAGGAAGCCAGCATCGTCATCGAGGAAGGCGAATGCGTCGCCATCGCCGGCGGCAACGGTTCCGGCAAGACCACGCTTCTGGCCTTGATGCAAGGGGCGCTGCGCCCCACCTCGGGCCGGTTGTTGGTGGACGGAATCGATGTCACCGGCTACGAGCCGCAATCGGTGCGCGACCAGATCGCCTATTTGCCGCAATCGGGCGTGCTGTTCCAGGGCACCATCTTGCAAAACATCACCATGTTCCGCCCCGAATACGACGACATCGCGGTGGAGACCGCTGGTCTGCTGGGGCTTGACGAAGTGGTGGCGACCATGGCGTTCGGCTTCGACACGCCGGTGGGCGACGGCGCCTACGATTCCCTGCCGCGCGGCATCAAGCAGCGCATCGCCATCGCCCGCGCCCTGGTGCACAACCCGCGCATCGTGCTGTTCGACGAAGCCAACACCGCCGTCGATTCCGCCGGCGACAACTTCCTGCGCGTCTGGCTGGAACGGGCCAAGGGCAAGCGTACCCTGGTACTGGTCACCCATCGCCCGTCGCTGGTGAAGTTGGCCGACAAGGTCTATGACCTCGACCATGGCAAGCTGACCCCGAAACCGCCCAAGGACGACAACCCGTTCCTGTCGCTGGCCGCCCCCAAAGGTGGCGCATGAACCAGGTCGCCCCCGCCGCCCAACCGGCCAAGGCCAGCCAACAGGCCATCGAGCATTACCAAGCGCAGATGGAACGCTCGATCCTGGGCGGCTTTTCCGCCGCCTCGGACCTGGCAGCCTGCTTGCTGCCGTTGTTGAAGGCCCTGGGCTGGAAGGGCGATCCCCGCCACGTGGCCGAATCCTTGCCGCACTTCGCCAACGAACTGGATTTGACCGGCCTGCGCAACGTCATGGCGCAGCTCAATTATTCCAGCCGGCCGTTGCGGGTCAGGCTGGACGAGATCGATCCCCGCCTGGTGCCGTGTCTGTTCCTGCCCGACAACCAGCCGGCCTTGGTGATCCGCTCGATCGACGCCGCCGGGATCGAGGTCTACGACAGCGCCAAGGACGTAAACCGTCAGCAGGAAGACCGCCAACTCAAGGGCACCGCCTATTTCTTCACCGCCATGGGCGAGGCGGCGCCCAGCCGCGTCGGCTGGTTC
>JAIWOG010000023.1 GCA_020217035.1 Magnetospirillum sp.
CGCACCGTCCTGGAACGCTTCCGCCCGCTGTTCTGGCAGGCTTTCTTCGTCACCTTGTTCCTGAACGTCATGGCGTTGGCGACGCCGCTTTTCGTCATGAACATCTACGACAAGGTGATCGGCACCAATTCCCTGCCGCTGCTGACGGCGTTGTGCATGGGGGTCGGCTTCGCCCTGGTGTTCGACGCCATCCTGCGCGCCGTCCGCGCCCGCATCCTGGCCTTCATCGGGGCGCGGCTGGACAACATCATGGGCAACAACATCTTCCAGCACCTGCTGGCGTTGCCGCCGGGCTTCACCGAACGGGCTACCATCGGCGCCCAGGTGGCCCGCATCAAGGATTTCGAATCGGTGCGCGAGTTCTTCACCGGACCCTTGGCCACGGTGTTCATGGAACTGCCTTTCGCCATCTTCTATTTCGCCATCATCTTCATGCTGGGCGGCATCATCGCCCTGGTGCCGGTGATCTCCACCTTCCTGTTCGTCATCGGCGGTTATCTGGTGATGCCGGTGGTGCGTAAGAACGTGGCCATCGCGTCGCGCGCCGCCATGCGCCGACAGGAATTCCTGATCGAGACCCTGGGCAAGATGCGGGCCGTCAAGCTGGCGGCGGCCGAGCACAACTGGACCAAGCGTTATCGGGACATGTCGGCGCGGGCCGCTTTTGGCGGGTTCAAGAACGGCGTGTTTTCCGCCCTCATCACCACCGGTTCCAACATCCTGATCGTCTCTTCGGGCTTGGCGACCATCGCCACCGGCGTGCTGGGCGTCATCGACGGCACCATGACCACCGGCGGCCTGATCGCCGCCATGATGCTGGTGTGGCGGGTGCTGGGGCCGTTGCAGACCGCCTTCACCTTGATCCAGCGGGTCGAGCAGGTGCGCGGCTCGATCACCCAGATCGACCAGTTGATGAACCTGAAGCCCGAACGCGACCCCAAGGCCATGGTGGCCCCCTTGAAGAACCTGAAGGGACGGGTGTCGTTCTCGCGCGTGTCGCTTCGTTATTCCAACGACGCCGACCCCGCCCTGGTCGGCGTGTCCTTCGACATCGAGCCCGGCGAGGTGGTGGCGGTGACCGGACGCAACGGCTCGGGCAAGTCCACCATCATCAAGCTGATGATGGGGCTTTACGCCCCCCAGGCCGGTTCGGTGCGCATCGACAATTCCGACATGCGCCAGATCGATCCCTTGGAACTGCGCCATGCCATCGGCTATGTGCCGCAGGTGTGCAACCTGTTCTTCGGCACCATTTCGCAAAACTTGCGCTTGGCCCAGCCGACGGCCACCGATTCCGATATCCGCTGGGCCTGCGAACTGGCCGACGTGTGGGACGAGATCATGGCGATGCCGCGCGGCATGGACACAAGGGTGGGCGATTCCAACATCGACCATCTGCCCACCAGCTTCGTGCAGAAGCTGTCGCTGGCGCGGTGCTACCTGAAGCGCAGCCCGTTGATGTTGTTCGACGAGCCGGTCAACGGCCTGGATTTCGACGGCGACCGCCAATTCATGCAGGCGGTTGAATATTTCCGCGGTCAATCCACTATCTTCATGGTGACCCATCGTCCCAGCCATCTGCGTTTCGCCGACAAGATCCTGGTGTTCGACGGCGGCTATCTGCGGCTGGCCGGACCAGCCGACGAAGTGCGTGCCCGCATTCCTCCGGATTTGATCTAGCCCGGGATGACCCAGTGATGACCAGCCAAAGCCTTGTCAACGTCGCGCAGAATCCTCCGCCCTCCGGGGGACCGGCCAAGACCGAGATCAAGCAATCCAGCCGGGTGTCCCGCCACTTGGCGCAGGCGGTGCAGTTGGAGGAATCCGGCACCACGCCGCTGATCCGCCTGACCATCTACCTGGCCTGCGCGGCTTGCGCGGTGTTCCTGGGCTGGAGCGCCATGACCACGGTGGACGAAGTGGCGGTGGCCGAAGGCGAGATCCTGCCCATCGGCTCGATCAAGACGGTGCAGCACCTGGAAGGCGGCATCGTCGAGGAAATCCTGGTCAAGGAGGGCGAGCTGGTCGAGGTGGGGCAACCCATCCTGAAGTTGTCGCCGGCCCAGGCCCTGGCCGAGCTCGAGCAGACCCGCGCCCGCGAGATGACGCTGTTGCTGAAATCCGAACGCCTTCGCGCCTTCGTCGAAAGCCGCAAACCTGATTTCAGCTTCGCCAGCCCGCAATACGCCTCGCTGGTGGCCGACAACATGTCCATCTATCAGGCACAGATACAGGCCCGCGACACCGGCCGTTCCATCATCCTGGCGCAGATCGAGCAAAAGCGGGCCGATCTGCGTCAGATGGAAGCCCAGCAGAAAAGCCTGCGCGAACAGGTGAGCGCCCTGGCCGAGGAAATGAAGATTCGCGACCAGTTGGTGGCCAAGGGGTTGGTCACCCGTATCACCCATCTGGACACCAAGCGCGAACTGGCCCGCGCCGAGGGCGAACTGACCCGCATGGTCGGCCAGACGGTGACGGCGCGCGAGGCGGTGTCAGAAATGGAAAACCGCCTGATCGACAGCCAGTCCGGCCTGCAAAAGCAGAACATGGACGAAATGGGCGTCACCATCGCCGAATTGGCCCAGGTGCAGGAAACCATCGCCCGCCTGGAAGACCGGGTGACCCGCCTGATCATCGAATCGCCGGCCCGCGGCTACATCAAGGGCTTGACCGTCAAGAACAACGGCGCGGTGATCCAGCCCGGCGGCCTGATCAGCGAAATCGTTCCGGTCGACCAAGAGATGCGGGTGGAAGCCAAGGTTCTGCCCCGCGACGTCGGCCATCTGCATGTCGGCCAGAAGGTCCGGGTCAAGGTCACCACCTACGACTTCGCCCGCTATGGCTCGATCTCGGGCAAGCTTGAACGCATTTCCGCCTCGTCCTTCCTGAATGAAAAAGGCGAGCCCTTTTTCAAGGCCAACATCTCGCTGGACAAGAGTTACGTCGGCGCGACCCCCGGATATTTCCAGGTGGCGCCCGGCATGACCGTGTCGGCGGAAATCATCACTGGCGACAAGACCTTGTTCCAGTACATGCTGAAGCCTATCTTCACCCAGCTTCAGCAATCCTTCCACGAACGGTAAGCGATCAGACCATGAACCAGGAAAACCCGGGCGACCAGATAGGGCAGAAGGTCGAGAAGGTCGGCGTGCCGTTCCACATCGGCGTGATGGCGCGTCTGCGGGCCTATTTCTTCGCCGGCATCCTGGTCACCGCGCCGGTGTCCATCACCTTTTACCTGGCCTGGCAGTTCATCAAGTTCATGGACAACCAGGTCTGGCCGTTCATTCCGCCGGAACTGAACCCGCAGAATTGGGGCTTTCCCGGTTTCGGCCTGATCGTGGTGGTGGTCGGCCTGACCCTGATCGGCATGCTGACCGCCGGCTTCGTCGGCCGCATCCTGGTCAAGCTGTACGACCTGGTGCTGGAACGGATGCCGGTGCTGTCGGGCATCTATTCGGCGGTGAAGCAGATTTTCGAGACCATGCTGGCGCAAAAGGCCAACGCCTTCCGCGAGGTGGCGTTGATCGAATATCCGCGGCCAGGCATCTGGACCATGGCCTTCATCACCGGCAATTCGCGCGGCGAGATCGCCACCATGTTCGACCAGGACATGGTCAACGTCTTCGTGCCGACGACGCCCAATCCCACCTCGGGATTCCTGCTGTTCCTGCCGCGACAGGACGTCCGCGTCCTGGACATGAGCGTCGAGGAGGGGCTGAAGATGGTGATTTCCACCGGCATTCTGGTGCCGCCGCACCGCAAGGCGCAAGAGCCCGAGCTGGACCTCAGCCCGACCTGAGGGTGTGGATGGCGGCGTCACGTTCGAACAGGTACAGCAGCGTCCTCAGTGCCTGACCGCGTTCCGTCTGCAAATCCGGGTCGCGGGACAGGATCAGCGCCGCGTCATCGCGGGCGGCGGCCAGCAATTCCCCGTGGATGGACAAATCGGCCAGCTTGAATTCCGGCAAGCCGCTTTGCCGTGTCCCCAAAATCTCGCCGCCGCCGCGCAGGCGCAGATCCTCTTCGGCGATGACGAAGCCGTCCTCGGTGGCCCGCATGATTTCCAGCCGCGCCTTGGAATTCTCCGACAGCGGCGAATCGTACAGCAGCAAGCACGACGACGCCCCGGCGCCGCGCCCGACCCGGCCGCGCAACTGGTGCAACTGGGCCAGACCGAAGCGTTCGGCGTGTTCGATCACCATGATGGTGGCCTCGGGGACGTTGACGCCCACCTCGATCACCGTGGTGGCCACCAGGATGGACAGTTCACCGGTGGCGAAGGCGGCCATCACCTTGTCCTTGGCCGGCCCCTTCATCTTGCCGTGCACCAGCCCGACGCGGTCGCCGAACAATTGTTCGAGGTGACGGTGCCGTTCCTCGGCCGCCGCCAGGTCGGATGTTTCGGAATCCTCGACCAGCGGGCACACCCAATAGACCCGCGCCCCGCCGCCGATGGCGCGGCCGATGCCATGGACGACCTCGTCCATGCGGGCCAGCGGCAACACCCGGGTGCTGACCGGCTGGCGCCCCGGCGGCTTTTCGTCCAGGCGCGACGCATCCATATCGCCATAGCTGGTCAGCAACAGGGTGCGGGGAATGGGGGTGGCGGTCATCACCAGCATGTCCACCGCCTGGCCCTTGGACGCCAGTTCCAGGCGCTGATGCACGCCGAAGCGGTGCTGTTCGTCGATGACGGCGAAGGCCAGGTCGGCGTAAGCGACGTCTTCTTGGAAAAGCGCGTGGGTGCCGATCAGGACATGGATATCCCCCGACGCCAGATCGGCCAGGATGGATTGCCGGGCTTTTCCCTTGTCGCGGCCGGTCAGAAGCGCGACACGCAGCCCGGCCCCCGCCACCAGGGGCGAGATGGTGTCGAAATGCTGGCGGGCGAGGATTTCTGTGGGCGCCATCAACGCCGCCTGGGCGCCGCTCTCCACCGCGTTCAGCATGGCCAGCAGCGCCACCACCGTCTTGCCGCTGCCGACATCGCCCTGCAACAGTCGTAGCATGCGCAAGGGTTCTGCCATGTCGGAATCGATCTCGGCCAGCGAGCGGCTTTGCGCACCGGTCAGGGCGAAGGGCAGGGCGGCCATCACCTGCGGCCGCAGGCGGGTAGACACCGGAATGGGGCGGCCCTTCAGCTTACGCATGTGGGCGCGGACCAGCATCAACGCCAATTGGTTGGCCAGCAACTCGTCAAAGGCCAGGCGCCGCCGCGCCGGGCCATCCTCGGCTATTGCCTGCTCCGATGGCGGCTGGTGCAAGCTCTGCAGGGCGGTTTTCCAGTCGCTCCAGCCCTGGCGGGCGAACCAGGCGGCATCCTGCCATTCCGGCAGTTCGGGGACGCGCTCCAGGGCGCCGCGCACGGTTTTCGCCACCATCTTGGCGGTCAGGCCGCCGGTCAGCGGATAGACCGGCTCGATGGTGGTCACCTTGTCCTTGTCGGCCAGCGGCACCACGTGGTCGGGGTGGGTGATCTGGATGTCGTTGTTGAAATGCTCGACCACGCCGCTGACCACCCGCCATTCGCCTTCCGGCAACTGGCGACGCAGCCAATCCTCGCGGGCATGGAAGAACACCAGATGGGCGAAGCCGGTTTCGTCGGACACCCGCACCCGATAGGGGCGCTTGGGGCTGCTGGACGGCATGTGGGCATCCACCTGCACGATCAGCGTCGCCACCTTGCCCGCCGGCGCCTGGGCCAGTTTGGGCGAAAAGCGGCGGTCGACGACGCCGGACGGCAGATGCCACAACAAGTCCACCACCTTGGGGCCGGCCAAACGCTCGTACAGCGGCGCCAGCTTGGGGCCGATGCCGGGCAGGGTGCCAATGGGCGCGAACAGCGGGTTCAGCAGGCTGGGGCGCATGAAAAGGCCGGTTGGTGGCTGACAGATGGGCGGGAACGCTCTATATCCTAGTGCGCCCCGGCCGCCAAGGCCAGGGACCACGATCAATGACGTCCAGGCGAAAAATGGAAGCACGATTGAAGCGTCTGATGTTCCGCGCCCACCACATGGGCTCGAACGAAAACGACATCTTGTTCGGCGGCTTCGCCGAGAAATATCTGGCCAGCCTGACCCCCGATCAGGTGGAGCGCTTCGAGACCCTGATCGCCGAGCCCGACACCGATTTGTTCAATTGGGTGACCAACAAGCAGGACGTGCCCACCCAGTTCGACCACGACGTCATGGCCATGATTAAGAACTTTGTTCAAAATGAAGCTGCAATAACTTGATTAATATAAAAAATATTTCTGACTTTACTGGGCGCCACAGCCTTGGGGGCGCCCCCGAGGGGGCCGACAGTCTGGCGCTGGCCGAACTGGCGCAAGCCTGGGCCGGACGCGACGTTTTGTACGTGGCCCGCGACGACGCCCGCATGGCCCGCATGGCCGAGATGCTGGCCTTCTTCGCCCCTGGGGTCGAGGTTCTGGAGGTTCCGGCCTGGGATTGCGTGCCTTATGACCGGGTGTCTCCCCATGTGGATGTGGTGGCACGGCGCATCGATTCGCTCTGCCGTCTGGCGCACGGACCGGGTCAAGGGCCGCGGGTGGTTCTGACCTCGGTCGCCGCCTTGGTGCAACGGGTGCCCCCCCGCCAGGTTTTGGCCAATTCCAGCTTCGCCGCCCAGGTGGGCGGCCGCCTGGACATCGAGCAAGTGATCGGCTTCTTGAACCGCAACGGCTATGGCCGCACCGACACGGTGATGGAACCGGGCGAATACGCGGTGCGCGGCGGCATTTTGGATTTGTTCCCGCCGGGAACGCCGGAACCGGTGCGGCTGGATTTCTTCGGCGACGAACTGGAAAGCATCCGGTCCTTCGACCCGATGAGCCAACGCACCACCGGTCAATTGCAAAGCTTCGCCCTGGCCCCGGTGTCGGAAGTGATGCTGGACGACGCGTCCATCGCCCGTTTCCGCAGCGGTTACCGCGAATTGTTCGGCGTGGTCAGCGGTTCCGACCCGCTGTACGAAGCGGTGTCGCAAGGCATCAAGTTCAACGGCATGGAACATTGGCTGCCGTTGTTCCATGACGGTATGGACACCCTGTTCGCCTATGTCCCCGAGGCGCTGGCGGTGCTGGACCACCAGGTGGACGAGGCAAGGGACGCCCGCCACGCCCTGATCCTGGAATATTACGAGGCGCGGCGCACCATCACCGGCGCCGGCTTGGCCGAATCGGGCATGGTCTACCACCCGCTGCCGCCCAACCGGCTGTATCTGGAAACCGAGGAATGGAACCGGCTGCTGGCGGCGCGGCCGTGTCTGGCGTTGTCGCCTTTCGCGCCGGCGGAAGAGGGGGGCGCCGAGGCCGGCGGCCGCTTGGGACGCGACTTCGCCGACATCCGCGCCCGCCCCGACGGCAACGTCTATGAAGCCTTGCGCGACTATGTCGGCGGGGAAAGCCGCCGGGTGGTTCTGGCCGCATGGACTGCCGGTTCCCGTGACCGCCTGTCCCATGTGTTGGCCGACCATGGCATGAAGCCGGTGATGGCGGAAAGCTGGGCCGAGGCGTTGGCGGCGCCGGCCAAGGCCCTGCCCATGGTGGTGCTGGGCCTGGACCACGGATTCGCCACCCCGGATTTTTGTGTGCTTACCGAGCAGGATCTGCTGGGCGACCGCTTGGCCCGTCCGGCCAAGAAGAAGCGCAAGGGGGCCCAGTTCATCGCCGAGGCCGCCGCCTTGTCCGAAGGCGATCTGGTGGTGCACCTGGAACACGGCATCGGCCGCTATGACGGGTTGGTCACCCTGGAAGTCTCGGGCGCCCCTCATGATTGCTTGCGGGTGATCTATGACGGCGGCGACAAGCTGTTCGTCCCGGTCGAGAACATCGAGGTGCTGACCCGTTACGGCTCGGAACAGGCCGGCGCCCAGCTCGACCGCCTGGGTGGCGCCGCCTGGCAGGCCCGCAAGGCCAAGCTGAAGAAGCGTATCCGCGACATGGCCGAACAACTGATCGCCATCGCCGCCCAGCGCCAGTTGCGCAAGTCGGAAAGCCTGATCCCACCGGAAGGGCTGTGGGACGAATTCTGCGCCCGCTTCCCCTATGCCGAGACCGAGGACCAAGCCCGCGCCATCGAGGACACGGTGGCCGATCTGGGGTCGGGGCGGCCCATGGACCGCTTGGTCTGCGGCGACGTCGGCTTCGGCAAGACCGAGGTGGCCATGCGGGCCGCCTTCGTCGCCGCCATGTCCGGCATGCAGGTTGCCGTGGTGGTGCCGACCACTTTGTTGGCCCGCCAGCATTACCGCAATTTCGCCGAGCGCTTCAAAGGTCTGCCGCTGAAGGTCGAGCAATTGTCGCGTCTGGTCACCGCCAAGCGGGCGGCCGAGGTCAAGGCCGGGCTGGCCGACGGCTCGGTGGACATCGTCGTCGGCACCCATGCGGTGCTGGCCAAATCCATCAGCTTCAAGCGCCTGGGTCTGCTGATCATTGACGAGGAACAGCATTTCGGCGTCGGCCACAAGGAACGCTTGAAGCAACTGAAATCCGACGTCCACGTGCTGACCCTGACGGCGACCCCCATCCCGCGCACCTTGCAACTGGCGCTGACCGGGGTGAAAGAAATGAGCGTCATCGCCACGCCGCCGGTGGACCGTCTGGTGGTGCGCACCTTCGTGTTGCCCTTCGACCCGGTGGTGCTGCGCGAAGCCATCTTGCGCGAACGCTATCGCGGCGGTCAGGTGTTCTATGTCTGCCCGCGTCTGGCCGACATCGACCGTGTCGCCGACCGATTGGCCAAGCTGGTCCCCGAGGTCAAATGCGCCGTCGCCCATGGCCGCCTGACGCCGACCGAGCTGGAAGAGGTGATGACCGCCTTCGGCGACAAGCAATACGACGTGCTGCTGTCCACCAACATCATCGAATCCGGTCTGGACATGCCGTCGGTCAATACCCTGATCATCCACCGCGCCGACATGTTCGGCCTGGGCCAGCTTTATCAGTTGCGCGGCCGCGTCGGGCGCGGCAAGACCCGCGGCTACGCCTATTTCACCCTGCCCACCGACAAGGTGCTGTCGAAAGCCGCCGAAAAGCGCCTGCACGTCATGCAGACACTCGATTCCTTGGGCGCCGGCTTCCAGTTGGCCAGCCACGACCTGGACATCCGCGGCGCCGGCAATTTGCTGGGCGAGGAACAATCCGGCCATATCCGCGAAGTGGGCATCGAGCTTTATCAGCAATTGATCGAGGAGGCGGTGGCCGCCGCCAAGGGCGGCGAGGGCGAGATGGCGGTCGAGGAATGGTCGCCGCAGATCACCTTGGGGACTCCGGTGCTGATCCCGGAAAGTTATGTGGCCGATTTGTCGGTGCGGCTGTCGTTGTACCGCCGTATCGCCACCTTGGCCGACCGCGAGGAAATCGACGCCTTGGCGGCCGAACTGGTGGACCGTTTCGGCAAGATGCCGCCGGAAGTGGAAAACCTGCTGGAAGTGGTGGCGGTCAAGGGCTTGTGCAAACAGGCCGGGGTGGAAAAGGTCGACGCCGGCCCCAAGGGCGCGGTGGTCACCTTCCGTGGCAACAGCTTCGCCAATCCCATGGGGCTGGTGCAGTACATCGCCCAACAGGGCGGCGCCGCCAAGCTGCGCCCCGACCACAAGCTGGTGTTCGTCCGCGCCTGGGACGAGCCGGCCAAGCGGGTCAAATTGGTGCAGAAACTGATGGGCAAGCTGGTGGAAATCGCCAAAGCGGCGTGATCACGACGACAGCGCCAGTTCGGTTTCCGACTGGCGGGCGATGTCGATCAGTCGCAGCAGGATGTCGGGTTCCTGCGCCCCAGCCAGGGCATAGGAGCCATCCAGGATCAGGCAAGGCACGCCGTTGACGCCCTGGCGATGGGCGCGGGCGTTGTCGTTCATCACCGCCGCCACGTCGGCGTCCGAGCGCAGATAGTCTTCCAAGGCTTGCCCCGGCAGGCCCAGCTTCTCGCCGATCAAGGTCAGGACCGGGATCAAGCCGATATCCTGTCCTTCGACGAAATAGGCCCGGTAAAGCGCT
>JAIWOG010000024.1 GCA_020217035.1 Magnetospirillum sp.
TCGACCACTTCCGACTGGCGGCCGAAATCGCCGGCGAAGCGAATCAGGCGATGCGAGTTCAAGGTGTTTGGGGCACGCGTGATGCGGTCGAAGGCGAACTCGATGCCCTCGGCGGTACCGGCGCTGGCCACCGCCGCGTGGATACGGTTGACCCGCGCCGGGCCGCCGAACTTGCGGTCCAGATAGGCGCGGCGGTCGATGCCTTCGGGCGGGATGTCAGGGTTCAACAGGAAAGGGCGCCAGGTGATCTCGGCACGGGTGCCGGGGCGTTGGGCCAGGGCACGTTCGAAGCGGCGCTTGCCCACATAGCACCAAGGGCAGACGGTGTCGAAGATGAACTCTATGCGCACATCGGGTGTCCTTAATCCAGGTTCTGCCGGGCCCGCCCCAGAACCGAATCCAACGTGTCGCCGGGGGCGACCACCGTGCAGCCCACCTGCACCCACACCTTGACCGGCTGGTAGACGTCGCGCACGGCGAAATCGGTGTAGGCCAGCACGCCGGCGATGCGGTGCATCACCACCTCGGCCTCGTGAATGGGGGTGTCGGGCAGGACCACGCAGAATTCATGGGGCTTGAACGACGCGGTCAGGTCCTCGGCCCGCAGCAGGCCGGTAATCCATTGGCCCACCTGCTGGGTCAGGTGCAACGCCGCGTCGTCGCCGAATTGCTGGCGCACCCCTTCGATATTGGGGGCGGCGAAGAAAACCACCGCCAAATGCCGGTCCTGGGCCTTGGCGGTTTCGATGCGACTGGTCAGATAGGCTTCCAGGAAGGCCCGGCTGTATTGTCCGGTCACCGCCTCGCGGGTGGTTTCGGTCAGGCTGTCGTTCAGGGCGCCACGAATGTTCCAGCGCAATTGCTGGCGACGCACCAAGGTGAGGACGGCGGATTTCAGGACCAGCGGATCGACCGGGCGGCCGATGACCCGGGTGGCGCCCCGGCGATAGGCGTCGGCGGTGTCGGTTCCCACGTTGGCCAGCAACACCATGGGCAGGTTGAACAGGCGGGGGTTGTTGCGCACTTGCGAGCAAAAGCCCAGCAAGCCGTCGGTTTCCTGGGCGAAGGACAGCACCGCGGCGTCGAAGTTGCGGCGCACCAGGATGTCCTCGGCTTCGTACAAGGTGGGCGAGGTGACCACCTCGCCGCTGCCTTCCAGAACCGACACCACGGCATCAGGGTCGTCGCCGATCACCAGGATGGCCGGAGGCTGGCTTCCGGTTTCCTCGACCCGCTGGCGGGCGAGCACGTCGAAACGCTTGGCGATGGCGGCGCGCTGCCGCAACTCGGCATGCATGGTGGCCAAGCGAACCAGGGGCCGCATGCGGGCGAACAGTTCAGCATCCTCGCAGCCCAGGGTCAGCACGTCGTCGATGCCGTGTTCCAGGCACTGCGTACACAGCGCTGAATCCATGCGCTCGACCAACAGGACCACCGGGATGTTGGCGGTGCTTTCCCCTTTTTTCAGCCTGATGGCCAAGTCCAGGGCGTCGTCGCCACTCAGCAACACCAAGTCGGGGTGGTCGGCCTGGGCCAGGATCAGTCCTTGTTCCATGTCCAAGGCGATGCCGGCGTGATAGCCGCCACGCGCAAGTCGTTCCTTCAAGGCCACCACTTGGGTCGCGTTGGCGTTGATGATCAGCACGTTGGCGAGGCGAATCATGAGGTCCCCATGGTCGTAGGCTGCAAGCCACACAGAATAATACGGAACCAATCTTCCCATAAGGGGGAAGTGTGCGCCAGGGGGTTGGTCGTCAATTCCCCAGGGTCAGGAATATGAAGCCGGCGACCACGCCCAAGCTGGCCAGGACCAAGGCCAGAGCCTTGCGCCCCAGGGCCTGGTTCCGGTAAAGCGCGAAGGCGGTGACGGTGATGGCCGCCACCATGAACAACACCGTGATCTGAGCATCCGTCATCGTCTTGCTCCATAGTTTGAGCAAGGCTAGACGCCTGGGCGCCGCGATTCCCTGATGGTGGTCAAACGGGCAAAACAAAAGCCCCGCCGAGGGGCGGGGCTTGGGGGAAGGTTTTGAAGGTTACTTGCTGCGGCGCTTGACCGCAGTCTCCTCCTCGCCGGGCTTGCGGCCCAAGCCGATCTTCTTGGCGAAGTCGGAGCGCTGGGCGGCGTAATTGGGCGCCACCATGGGATAATCCGGCGGCAGGCCCCACTTGGCCCGGTATTCGTCGGGCGTCATGTTGTAGGTGGTGCGCAGATGGCGCTTCAGCATCTTCAGCTTCTTGCCGTCTTCCAGGCAGATGATGTAGTCGGGGTGAACCGACTTCTTCACCGAGATGGCCGGCTTGGGGGCTTCCAGCTTGGTTTCCACCGGGGTGGAGTCAAGGGAAGACAAGGAATTGTAGACCGTGTTGATGATCTCGGGGATTTGCGCGGCCGGCAACGGATTGTTGCTGACATACGCAGAGACCACGTCCACGGCCATGCGCAGAATGTCGTCGTGGCTGATCTTGTCGGCGGGGTTGTCGCTCATGGTCTTTGTCCGAGATGTCGGTTATTTCAAATGGTTCCACAATCTGCGCATGGCTTGTCTTTCAAGTCAATTCAAAATTGACTAGCCCGAGTAACGAGTTCTTTAGCCAATTGCATGGATCAGTAAAAGGCCCTAGGTTTTCCTGGAAAGTTCCAGAATTTGCGTGCGCGGGATGGTCGGATTCTTGGCTCGACCTGTCCGGTGGTCCGATTGGTATCACCAAGACAATCCGCATCCACTCGCCGGGACGGGCATGCCCCATGAGATGGTGGCGCATTGGCAATGTGTGCGGATATATGGTATGGAACGCCTCTGTCTGGCGAAAAACCGGGAATCCCGACAATGACCAAGGAAACCATCGCGCTCGCTTCCGATCACGGCGGCCTGGAAATGAAGGCCCTGCTGGCCGACTTCCTGAAAGGGAAGGGGATCGAGGTGGTCGATCTGGGCACCCACGATTCCCAGTCGGTGGACTATCCCGACTTCGCCGTCGCCATGGCCGACGCCCTCAAGCAGGGCAAGGCCAGCAAGGGAGTGCTGATGTGCGGCACCGGCATCGGCATCTCCATCGCCGCCAACCGCTTTCCCCATGTCCGCGCCGCCCTGGTGCACGACGCCTATGGGGCGCTGATGTGCCGCCAGCACAACGACGCCAACGTCCTGGTCCTGGGGGGACGCACCATGGGACCGGAAGTGGCCAAGCAATGCGTGGACATCTTCCTGTCCACCGAGTTCGAGGGGGGGCGCCATGCCCGCCGCGTCGCCAAGCTGGGCGACGCTTCCTGAACCATTCATTTTCCGAATTCTTCCGCCTGCAAAGAAAGTCTGACGATGACCAATACCGACGCCTTCTTCCGCACCGCCTTGGCCGACCGCGACGCTGACGTGTTCGCCGCCATTTCCAAGGAATTGTCGCGCCAGCAAGACCAGATCGAGCTGATCGCCTCGGAAAACATCGTGTCCCGCGCGGTTCTCGAAGCCCAGGGTTCGGTGTTGACCAACAAGTACGCGGAAGGCTATCCGGGCAAGCGCTATTACGGCGGCTGCGAATACGTGGACATCGTCGAGCAACTGGCCATCGAGCGGGCCTGCAAGCTGTTCGGCTGCGCCTTCGCCAACGTGCAACCCAGCTCGGGCTCGCAGGCCAATCAGGGCGTGTTCATGGCCCTGGTTCAGCCCGGCGACACCATCATGGGCATGAGCTTGGCCGCCGGCGGCCACCTGACCCATGGCGCCGCCCCCAACCAGTCGGGCAAGTGGTTCAAGGCGGTGCAGTACGGCGTGCGCCTGCAAGACGCCCGCATCGATTTCGACGAAGTGGAAAAGCTGGCCCGCGAGAACAAGCCCAAGCTGATCATCGCCGGCGGCTCGGCCTATCCGCGTGAAATCGACTTCGCCCGTTTCCGCAAGATCGCCGACGAAGTGGGCGCCCTGTTCATGGTCGACATGGCGCATTTCGCCGGTCTGGTCGCCGGCGGCGCCTATCCCAGCCCGTTCCCGCATGCCCATGTGGTCACCACCACCACCCACAAGACCCTGCGCGGTCCGCGTGGCGGCATGATCCTGACCAATGACGAAGCCATCGCCAAGAAGATCAACTCGGCCATTTTCCCCGGTATCCAGGGCGGCCCGCTGATGCATGTGATCGCCGGCAAGGCCGTGGCCTTCGGCGAAGCCTTGCAGCCGGAATTCAAGCAATACGCCCAACAGGTGGTCGCCAATGCCCGCGCCCTGGCCGACACCCTGGTGCGCCGTGGCCTGGCCATCGTGTCCGGCGGCACCGATTCGCACCTGATGCTGGTCGACCTGCGGCCGAAGAAGCTGACCGGCAAGGCCGCCGAGGCCAGCCTGGAACATGCCGGCATGACCTGCAACAAGAACGGCATCCCCTTTGACCCGGAAAAGCCGACCATCACCTCGGGCGTGCGTCTGGGCACGCCGGCCGCCACCACCCGTGGCTTCGGAATCGAGGAATTCACCAAGGTGGGCGAACTGATCGGCGACGTTCTGGACGGCCTGGCCGCCAACCCGGACGACAATTCCGCCGCCGAGAAGAAGGCCCGCGCCGAAGTGGCCGAATTGTGCCGCCGGTTCCCGATCTATCAATAACGACGAAGAGCCAAAGCCCCGGGGGTCGGGGCTTTGGTCCTGTTTTGGGGGAGTGACGCATGCGCTGTCCGTTTTGTGGCCACGACGACACCCAGGTGAAGGATTCGCGGCCGACCGAAGACAATTCGGCCATACGCCGCCGCCGCTCCTGTCCGGAATGCGGTTCGCGCTTCACCACCTTCGAGCGGGTGCAGATCCGCGACCTGGTGGTCATCAAGAAGGATGGCTCGCGCTCGCCGTTTGATCGCGAGAAGCTGTTGAAGTCGCTGCGTATCGCCCTTCGTAAGCGCCCGGTCGAGGAAGAGCAGGTCGAACGCATCGCCAACGGCATCCACCGCCGCCTGGAAAGCATGGGCGAGAACGAGGTTCCGTCCAAGTATATCGGCGAACTGGTGATGGACGTGCTGATGGACCTAGACAAGGTCGCCTATGTCCGTTACGCCTCGGTCTATCGTAACTTCCGCGAAGCCAAGGACTTCGAGGACTTCCTGGGAAAGATGGTCGGTGGCGTTGACGACGACCTCTGACGGCGACCGCGCCCACATGCGGGCCGCCCTGGCCCTGGCCAGGCGCGGTCTGGGCAACGTGTGGCCCAATCCAGCCGTCGGCTGCGTCATCGTCGCCGAGGGCAGGGTGGTGGGACGGGGCTGGACCCAGCCCGGCGGCCGCCCCCATGCCGAGACCGAGGCCCTGGCCATGGCCGGCGCGGCGGCACGCGGCGGCACCGCCTATGTGACCCTGGAACCTTGTTCCCATCACGGCAAGACGCCGCCCTGTGCCGAGGCGTTGATCGCCGCCGGCATCCGCCGGGTGGTCGTCGCCATCGAAGACCCCGACCCCCGGGTGTCGGGGCGCGGCATCGCCCTGCTGCGTGACGCCGGATTGACCGTGGTCAGCGGCGTCATGGCCGACGAGGCGGCGGAACTGAATGCCGGCTTCCTGACCAAGATCACCCGTGGCCGCCCGCTGGTCACCGTCAAGATGGCCACCACCTTGGACGGCCGCATCGCCACCCATGGCGGCGAAAGCAAGTGGATCACCGGGCCAGCAGCCCGCCAGGCCGGACATCTGCTGCGGGCCGAAAGCGACGCCATCATGGTGGGCAGCGGCACGGTTCTGGCCGATGATCCCGAGTTGACCTGCCGTCTGCCGGGACTGGAAGACCGCTCACCGGTGCGCGTGGTGGTCGACGGCCATCTGCGACTGCCGCTGACCAGCAAGCTGGTGGCGACCGCGGCCGACGTGTCCACCTGGATCCTGACCCGTGAAGGCGCCGACGACGAACGCCGCCAAGCCTTCGAGGAAGCCGGCGTCGACGTGGTCGAGTTGCCCGGCGACGATAGCGGCCTGGACATGGCCGCCGCCCTGGACATCCTGGCCGAAAGCGGCCTGACCCGGGTGCTGGTGGAAGGCGGGGCGCACCTGACCGCCACCCTGTTGCGGCTGGGCCTGGTGGACCGCCTGGTGTGGTTTCGGGCCCCGCGGATGATCGGTGGCGACGGTGTGCCGGCCGCCGTGTCCTTTGGGGTCGACCACCTGTCGCAGACCCCTGGATTCGAATGCGTCGACGTCCGCCCGATCGGCGCAGACATCATGGAAACATACAGAAAAATCTAAGGAGTATGGGCCGATGTTCACCGGCATCGTCACCGATCTGGGCGAGATTCGTCGGGTTGTCCGCAATCCCGGAAAGGAAACCCGTTTCGAGGTCAAGACCGCTTACGACCTGAGCGGAATCGACATTGGGGCGTCCATCGCCCATAACGGCGTCTGCCTGACCGTCGTGGACAAGGGCCCCGACTGGTACGCGGTTGAGGTGTCGGCGGAAAGCGTTTCCAAGACCACCATGGGCGGCTGGGAACAGGGTGACCGCGTCAACCTGGAACGGGCCATGAAGGTGGGCGACGAACTGGGCGGCCACATCGTTTCCGGTCATGTGGACGGCGTCGCCACGGTGCTGTCGATCACCGATGAAAACCAATCGAAGCGCTTCGTCTTCGAAGCCCCTGAAAACCTTGCCAAATTCGTCGCCCCCAAGGGCAGCGTGGCACTGGATGGGGTGTCGTTGACCGTCAACGAGGTTGACGGACGGCGTTTCGGTATCAATGTCATTCCCCATACGCAATCGGTCACCACCTTTGGGCGCTTGCGCCAAGGTGACCGGGTGAACATGGAAATCGACATGCTGGCCCGGTATGTCGCCCGGCTTCTCGACAAGGAATAGGCCCGTGGTCTCGGAATATCATCAGTATCTGTCGCCCATCGAGGACATCATCGACGAGGCCCGCCAAGGTCGCATGTTCATCCTGGTGGACGACGAGGACCGCGAGAACGAAGGCGATTTGGTCATCCCGGCGCAGATGGCGACACCGGACGCCATCAACTTCATGGCCAAGTTCGGCCGCGGCTTGATCTGCCTGTCCATGACCCGGGCGCGATGCGAAAGCCTGGGCCTGAAGCTGATGAGCGCCGACAACGGCACCCGCATGCAGACCGCCTTCACCGTCTCGATCGAGGCGAAGGAGGGGGTGACCACCGGCATCTCGGCCGCCGACCGGGCGCGTACCGTGCAAGTGGCCATCGACCCGGAAAAGGGGGCGGCCGACATCGTCACCCCCGGCCACGTCTTCCCGCTGGTGGCTCGCGACGGCGGTACCTTGGTCCGCGCCGGCCATACCGAAGCCGCCGTCGACATCTCGCGCCTGGCCGGGCTTAACCCGTCGGGCGTCATCTGCGAGATCATGAACGACGACGGCACCATGGCCCGCATGCCGGATCTGGTGAAGTTCGCGCAGCATCACGGCCTGAAGATCGCCACCATCGCCGACCTGATCGCCTATCGCCGCCGTCATGACAAGATCGTCCGCCGCGAGGTGGAAACGCCTTTCCATTCCAAGTGGGGTGGCGACTGGCGCATGGTGGTCTATGTCAACCAGGTAGCTTACGCCGAACACATCGCCCTGGTGAAGGGCGAGATTTCCGGCGAAGGCCCGGTGATGGTGCGCGTCCACGCCGTCAACATCCTGGACGACGTTCTGGGCGACCAGGGCTCGGGCAAGGCCGGCCAGTTGCATGCCGCCATGGACACCATCTCGGCCCATGGCCGTGGCGTGGTGGTTTTGGTGCGCGAGCCGCGCCCCACCAGCCTGTCCGACCGCATCCGCGCCCAGTTGGATTCCAAGCCGGCCCCGGCGGAATTGCGCGATTACGGCGTCGGCGCCCAGATCCTGCTGGACCTTGGCGTCGAGGAAATGATCCTGCTGTCCAACACGCCCAAGACCATCATCGGCCTGGAAGGTTTCGGCCTGAAGGTGGTGGAACAGCGCCCCATCGAGGTGAAGTGAACCCATGAGCACCAACGTTCTGATCATCGAGGCGCGTTTCTACGACCATCTGGCCGACATGCTGCTGAGCGGCGCCAAGCAGGCGCTGGACGCGGCGGGGGCCAGCCATGACGTGCTGACCATCCCCGGCGTGCTGGAAATCCCCGCCGCCTTGGAATACATGGTGGCTTCCGGCAAGCCCTACGACGCCTTCGTCGTGCTGGGCACCGCCATCCAAGGCGAAAGCGACCATTACAGCCATGTGTGCACCGAATGCATGCGCGGCTGCACCGATTTGTCGTTGCGCCATCATTTGGCTTTGGGTAACGGCGTGCTGACCGTGCATAACGAAGCGCAAGCCCTGAAGCGTGCCGACCCCACCCGCAAGAACATGGGCGGCCAGGCCGCCCGGGCGGCGTTGCGCATGCTGGAAATCAAACGCGATTTGCAACTGACCTAGAGATACCGAATTGTCCAAGCCCAATCCCGGCGCCGCCCGTCGTTCCGCCGCCCGTCTGGCGGCCGTGCAGGCGCTTTATTCCATGGAGATCACCGGAATCGGCGCCGTTCAGGCGTTGGACGAATTCCGTCGCCGCATGGAAAACGAACCTCGCGGCAAGATGGCCGAACCCGACATGAACCTGGTGGCCCTGCTGGTCACCGGCGTTTCCGCCGATTGCGACGACCTTGACGTCCAGATCGCCCAAGGTTTGACCCGCGATTGGACGGTGGACCGTCTGGAAGCTGTCCTGCGGGCCATCCTGCGGGCCGGCGCCTTCGAGTTGAAGTCGCGTCCGCAAACCCCAGCCCGCGTCGCCATCACCGAATACGTGGACGTGGCCCACGCCTTCTATGCCGGCCCTGAACCGGGACTGGTCAACGCGGTGATGGATCGCATGGCCCGCAACCTGCGGGCCGCCGAATTCCAAGGTGGCGGCGCCTAGGCGCCGCGCTGCGCCATGAGTGGCGACGCCAGCGACGACCGTGACGAATTCGCCCTGATCGCCCGCTTGTTCGCCCCCCTGGCCCGGTCTTATCCGGGGGCCTTGGGGCTGGGGGACGACGCTGCCCTGATGGATGTCCCCGCCGGCCAGCAAGTGGTGTTGACCATGGATTCCATGGTCGGCGGCGTTCATTTCTTCGCCGACGACCCGGCCGACCTGATCGCCCGCAAGCTGGTGCGCGTCAACTTGTCGGATTTGGCCGCCAAGGGCGCCAAGCCCTTTGCCATCATGCTGTCGGCGGCTTTTCCGCAGGACGTGGGGACGGACTGGTTGCGCCGCTTCGCCGACGGCCTGGCCCAGGATTGCCACGACTATGGGGTGGCCTTGATCGGTGGCGACACGGTGTCGACCCCTGGCCCTTTGACCCTGACCCTGACCGCTTTCGGCTTGGTCGGGCAGGGGCGGGCGCTGCTGCGTTCTGGCGGGCGCGACGGCGACAAGGTGTTCGTCACCGGCACGCTGGGCGACGGCGCCCTGGGCCTGTTGTCCCGCCAGGGGCGGTTGCCGCGATTGGACCCGGACCTGCGCGACCAATTGACCCGACGTTACCTGCTACCGGAGCCGCGAACCACCCTGGGGCCGAAACTGGTGGGACTGGCCCATGCCGCCATGGATGTTTCCGACGGGCTGGTTCAGGATGTGGGCCATCTGTGCCGGCAATCGGGCCTGGGCGCCGTCATCATCGCGGCCGACCTGCCGCTGTCGCCGGCCGCCCAACAAGCCCTGGCCGACGATCCGTCCTTGCTGTCGAAAGTGCTGGGTGGCGGCGACGATTACGAGATCGTCTTCGCCGCGCCCCCGGAACATGCTGACAAGATCATCCGATTGGCCGATGATGTCGGCGTCGCCGTCACCGCCATCGGTCATTTGCGATCGGGAACGGATGTGGTCGTGCAAGACGGGCAGGGGCGGCCCTTGGATCTGGCGCGGACGGGATGGCGCCACTTCACCGACACCAGGGGGTAAGAAGCGTGGTTCGTCTGATCTTCATCATCGTCGCCTTTCTGTTGATGATGGGTGGTCTGGTCGGCGGCCTGTATTTCTGGGGCATCGACCCCGTCGCCAAGTTCAACCAACTGATCGGAGCGGCGCCGGCGGATCCGCTGGAGCCGGTCAAGGCGAAGGTGACGCCGCCGTCTTACGTGGAATACGGGCTTTTGGCGGTTCCGGTGGTCGAGGACCACGAGGTCAGGCGTCAGGTCGAGATGATCCTGCGTCTGGAAGTGCCCTTCGAAAAGCGCGAGATCGTCGCCCAGAACATCCCGCGGCTGCAAAACGCCTATTTGCAGGACATGATGGAATACCTGCCGATTCATTTGCGCAACGGCCGCAGGCTTGATCCGGCGACGGTAAGCGCCCGGCTTCTCAAGCTGACTGAAAAGACCTTGGGTCCAGGTTATGTCAAGTCAGTGATGATAGACCAGTCATCAGTAAAATAATGTTGCGTCGCAATATTTCTTGAATTGAACAGCATATTTTACCGTATTGGCATATTTTTTTCTTGGAACCATCCTAAAGCGATAGCTCGATTTCGACGAATCTTTCCGAAATCCGTCCAAGCCCCCCAGGACCCCGTTGCCAACCCATGGTTTATCTGGCAGCGTTTCAAGACTTACGCCGTCCACTTACGGCCAAGGGTACCGCCGCAAGCGTTTCAAGGGACGACGAAGTCAACTAACGCTGGGTAAGGGGATCGAACCAACATGACGGATCTATTCGTATTGGCATGCGGCCTCGCGGCGCTGCTTTACGGCGCATGGGCATTCAAATCGGTGATGGCCACCTCGACCGGCACCGAGAGGATGCAGCAGATCGCCGGCGCCATCCAAGAAGGGGCGCGCGCCTATCTCAATCGGCAGTACACCACCATCGCCATCGTCGGCGCGGTCATCTTCGTCATCCTGTTCGCCCGTCTGGGCGCTTTCCAGGCCGGCGGCTTCCTGATTGGCGCCGTGCTGTCCGGCGTCGCCGGCTACATCGGCATGAACGTCTCGGTCCGCGCCAATGTGCGCACCACCGAAGCGGCGCGCAGCCGCGGCATGCAGGCGGCGCTGGACGTCGCCTTCCGCTCGGGGGCGATCACTGGCATGCTGGTGGTGGGGCTGGGATTGATCGGCCTGGCCGGCTATTACGCCGTGCTCAAGGCTTCCGGCGTCGCTCCGCGTGATCTGATGGAAGCACTGGTGGCGCTGTCCTTTGGCGCGTCGCTGATTTCCATCTTCGCCCGTCTGGGCGGCGGCATCTTCACCAAGGGCGCCGACGTCGGCGCCGACCTGGTGGGCAAGGTGGAAGCCGGCATCCCCGAGGACGACCCGCGCAACCCGGCGGTGATCGCCGACAACGTGGGCGACAACGTCGGCGACTGCGCCGGCATGGCCGCCGATCTTTTCGAAACCTACGCGGTGACCATCGTCGGCACCATGCTGTTGGGGTCCATCTTCTTCACCGGCGCGGCGCAGTCGGCCATGATGTCTTTCCCGCTGGTCATCGGCGCGGTGTGCATCCTGGCCTCGGTGGCCGGCACCTTCTTCGTCAAGCTGGATGATTCCGGCAACATCATGAAGGCGCTTTACAAGGGGCTGATCGTCACCGGCATCCTGTCGGTGGCGCTGATCGCCGGGACCATCATTGTCGGCTATGGCGGCTTCGGCGCGGTCTACGACATGAGCGGCCGCCCGGTCAGCGGCATGAACCTGTTCGTCTGCGCCATTTTCGGCCTGGTGGTCACCGGGTTGCTGGTGTGGATCACCGAATATTACACCGGCACCGGATATCGTCCGGTGCGCAGCGTGGCGCAGGCGTCCACCACCGGCCATGGCACCAACGTCATCCAAGGTCTGGCGGTGTCCATGGAAGCCACGGCGCTGCCGGTTCTGGTCATCTGCGTGGCCATCATCGCCACCTATTCGGTGGCCGGCCTGTTCGGCATCTCGGTGGCGGCCACCACCATGCTGGCCCTGGCCGGCATGATCGTGGCGCTCGACGCCTATGGCCCGGTCACCGACAACGCCGGCGGTATCGCCGAAATGTCGGAACTGCCGAAAGACGTGCGCAAGATCACCGACGCCTTGGACGCGGTGGGCAACACCACCAAGGCGGTCACCAAGGGCTACGCCATCGGTTCGGCCGCCCTGGCGGCGCTGGTGCTGTTCGCCGCCTACACCGAGGACCTGAAGCATTATTTCCCCAATATCAAGGTCAGCTTCAGCCTGGAAGACCCCTATGTGGTCATCGGCCTGTTCGTAGGCGGCTTGCTGCCGTACCTGTTCGGGGCCATGGGCATGATGGCGGTCGGCCGCGCCGCCGGTTCGGTGGTGGTCGAGGTGCGCCGCCAGTTCAAGGAAATCCCCGGCATCATGGAAGGCACCGGCAAGCCCGATTACGGTCGTGCTGTCGACATGCTGACCAAGGCGGCGATCAAGGAAATGATCATCCCGTCGATGCTGCCGGTGCTGTCGCCCATCGTGCTGTTCGCGGTGATCGCCGTCACCGCCGGCATGGTGCCCGCCTTCACCGCCCTGGGCGCCATGCTGTTGGGCACCATCGTCACCGGCCTGTTCGTCGCCATCTCCATGACTTCGGGCGGCGGCGCCTGGGACAACGCCAAGAAGTACATCGAGGACGGCAATTACGGCGGCAAGGGGTCCGAAGCCCACAAGGCCGCGGTCACCGGCGACACCGTCGGCGATCCCTACAAGGACACCGCCGGTCCGGCGGTCAACCCGATGATCAAGATCATCAATATCGTCGCCATCCTGCTGCTGGCCATGGTCGCCGGCTGAGCAGCGACGCAAAGGAAAACCCCCGGCCCGCAAGGGACCGGGGGTTTTTCATCCATGGACGGGCGGGTCAGTTGCGGCCCATGCCCCCCAGGCCACCGGTGCCTTCCTTGGAAAAGCGGCCGATATTGCCCAGCAATTGTTCCAACAGCCCCAATTCCTTGCCGGCCGTCGGGGTCTCACGGTCGACCAGGACGATTTCCTTGCCGTCTTCCATGCCGCGATAGGTCACGCTTTTGACGATGCCGGCATCGTCGAAATAAAAGGCCACCACCTTGCGGTCCTTCAATTCGGGCTTGAAGAAAGCGGTGGTTTCGAAGGTCGAGGAAATGTATTGCCAGCTTTCACCGCCATAGAGCAGGGTCGAGGACGGCGTACCCAACAAGGTCTGCACCTCTTCCCGGGTGGTCTTGCCGGCGGTGATCTTGGCCAGATCCTCGGGGTGGGGCAGGTTGCCGCGGGTGTCGACGGTGGGTGTGCAGGCGACGGTCGCGCCGATGACGGCGGCCAGGAAAGCGTGGACGATGGTTTTCTTCATGGTCGCATTCACGTCAGGGCATTGACGGAGACGGGCTCCGTGTCCAAAGATGGTCCCGAAGATCGCACCCCGCCCCCCTGGGTGTCAACGACCCCGCCGGTGGTGTCCACGATCCATTTGCCAACAGGACAATGAATGCCCTTCAGCCGCTTGTTCAGGCGTCGCAACGACGACGCAGCCGCCAACGCCCTTTACCTTGCCCTGGTCGAGCAGTCGCGCCAGCCGGTGTTCTATCGCGATTATGGAGTCGCCGACACCCTGGAAGGGCGCTACGACATGATCATCCTGCACGCCTACATGCTGTTCAGGCGCCTGGCCGCCGGCGACAATCCCGCGCTGAAGGAATTGTCTCAGCAGACCTTCGACTTCATGTTCACCGACCTTGATCAGAACCTGCGCGAGATGGGGGTCACCGACATGGCCATCGGCAAGCGGGTCACCCGCATGGCCGAGGCTTTCTATGGCCGGGCCAACGCCTATGACAAGGTGCTGGAAGAACCGGGCAGGGGGCTGCAAGAGGCCCTGGGACGCAATCTTTACCAGGGACAGCCGGCCGATGCCGAGGTCGAGGACCGCATGGCCGCTTATGTGCGCGGTCAGATGGACCATCTGGCCAACCTGCCAGACACCCAGTTGCTGGCCGGCAAGGTGACGTTCACCGTGCCCGAGGGGCGGGTCTAGGCCATGCACGACCAGCCCGAGTTTTCGCGTCCCGTCCTGGTGGACACCATCCCCACGCGCGGCATGGATATGGAAATCGAAGCCAACGCCGCCGAATGCGCCGCCCTGGCTGAACGCTTCGCCATCAACAAGGTGACGCAATTGCGGGCCAAGGCCCATTTGCGGGCCCTGGCCGGCGGCAGCTTGTTCAAGGTGGAAGGCCGTCTCCAGGCGGTGGTCGAGCAAACCTGCGTGGTCACCTTGGAACCGGTCGAGCAGGTAATCGATGAAAGTTTCATGATCATCTTTGGCGCGGAACAAGAGTCGGATACAGTGGAACTGGACTTGTCCATGGACGACGAAGACCCGCCGGAACCGCTGTTGGACGGCGCCGTCGACCTGGGCGAGGTGGTGGCCGAGCACCTAGCGCTGGCGTTGGACCCGTTCCCGCGCAAGCCCGGCGCCCAGTTGCCCGAGGTCAAGGAAGAAGCCCCGATCAAGGAAGAAAAAGTCAGTCCGTTCGCCGCCCTTTCCGCCTTCAAGCAAAAAAACAGCTAAGGGGATCAGCAAACCCTTGCTACAGGCAGACTTTTTGGCTAATAAACCACCCTTTCCCCGTCAGGGCTTCTGAGCAGAGAGTACGAGAAAATGGCTGTCCCGAAGAAAAAGACCTCCAAGTCCCGCCGCAACATGCGCCGTGCCCATCACGCGCTGCCGTCGGCTTCGGTGGTCGAATGCGCCAATTGCGGCGAAGTGAAGCTGCCCCACCACGTGTGCGGCTCTTGCGGTCACTACGATGGCCGCGAAGTGGTCGCCCAAGGCGAAGCCAACGCCTAACTCTCCCGCTGATCTCTTCCGGAGCGCACGGACGTGAGCGCACCCGTCACCATTTCCATTGACGCCATGGGTGGCGATCATGCTCCCGATATGGTGATCGAGGGGGTGCGGCTGGCTCATGTCCGGCTTCCGCACGTGCGCTATCTGCTGTTCGGCGACGCCCAGCGGATCGAGGCGCTGCTGGAAAAGGCTCCCGAGATCAAGGGTGTGTGCGCCGTTCGTCATGCCGAGGACGCGGTGTCCATGGACGCCAAGCCCGGTCAGGTGTTGCGCACGGGGCGCAAGTCCTCCATGTGGCTGGCCGTCGATGCGGTGGCCAAGGGCGAGGCCGCCGGCGTGGTCTCCGCCGGCAATACCGGCGCCTTGATGGCGGTGTCCAAGTTCGTGTTGCGCATGCTGCCCGGCATCGACCGCCCGGCCATCGCCGGCTTGTTCCCCACCGAGCGGGGCGAGACGGTGATGCTGGACCTGGGCGCCAACGTCGATTGCAACGCCAACAACCTGATCGAGTTCGCCGTCATGGGCGAAGTGTTCGCCCGCGCCGTTCTGGGCCTCGAACAACCCTCGGTCGGCTTGCTGAACGTGGGCTCCGAGGACATCAAGGGCAATGACGCGGTCAAGGCCGCCGCCGCCGCCCTGCGCGACACCCAGTTGCCCATCCACTTCCACGGCTTCATCGAAGGCAACGACATCGGCGCCGGCACGGTTGACGTGGTGGTGACCGACGGCTTCACCGGCAATATCGCGTTGAAGACCGCCGAAGGCACGGTGAAGTTCTATTCGTCGTTCCTGCGCCAGGCTTTCCAAAGCTCGCTTCTGGCCAAGATCGGCTTCTTGTTCGCCAAGCATGCGCTGAACAAGGTCAAGACCCGCACCGATCCCCGCCGTTACAACGGGGCGATGTTCCTGGGTCTGAACGGCATCGCCGTGAAAAGTCATGGTGGTACCGACGCGTTCGGTTTCGCCAACGCCATCGCCGTCGCCGTCGACCTGGTGGCGCATGGCTACAACGAGCGGATTCGCAAGGAATTCGAACGCCTGCACCCGCAGGACGTTCCGTCGCAGCGCGCCGCCGGCAACGGGTGACCGAAAAAATGATCCTGCGATCGCAAATCGTCGGCAGCGGCTGTTACCTGCCGTCCCGCATCGTCACCAACACCGAATTGGCCGCCAAGGTCGACACCTCGGACGAATGGATCGTCGAGCGCACCGGCATCCGCCAGCGCCACATCGCCGCCGAGGGCGAAACCACGTCGGACCTGGCCTTCGAAGCAGCCAACGCCGCCTTGCAGGCCGCTGGACTGACCGGGGCCGATTTGGACCTGCTGGTGGTGGCGACCGCCACCCCCGACAACACCTTTCCCGCCACCGCCACCAAGGTGCAGCGCCGCCTGGGCATGACCGGCGGCGCCGCCTTCGACGTCCAGGCGGTGTGCTCGGGCTTCGTTTACGCCATGGCGGTGGCCGACAACTTCATCAAGGCCGAACAGGCCCGCACCGCCATGGTGATCGGCGCCGAGACCTTCTCGCGCATCCTCGACTGGGAAGACCGCGGCACCTGCGTGCTGTTCGGCGACGGGGCGGGGGCCATGGTGCTGCGCGGCTCGTGGGAAAAGGGCAGCAACCAGGATCGCGGCATCCTGTCCACCCACCTGCATTCCGATGGCCGTCACTATGACCTGCTTTATGTGGATGGCGGCCCGTCGTCGTCGCAGACGGTCGGCCATTTGCGCATGGAGGGCAAGGAAGTGTTCCGCCATGCGGTGACCAACCTGGCTCAGGTGGTGGGCGAGGCCCTGCAGGCCAACGATTTGTCCGCCGCCGACGTGGATTGGGTGGTGCCGCATCAGGCCAACCGCCGCATCCTGGAAAGCACCGCCAAGAAGCTGGGCCTGTCCATGGACCGCATGGTGGTGACGGTGGACCGGCACGCCAACACCTCGGCGGCTTCCATTCCCTTGGCCTTCCATACCGCGGTGGCCGATGGTCGCCTCAACCGGGGCGATCTGGTGGTGATGGAAGCCATGGGCGGCGGCTTTACCTGGGGTTCGGCCCTGGTTCGCCTGTAAGCGTCGCGTCCTTTCCTGCGCACATACGCCAAGGTTGCCACGCATCCCTTTGATATTGACGGATTTAGGGCGACACGATAGGGTCAGGGATCACTTCTCGATCCCCCTGGAAGGGGCTGTCTTAGATGTCGGAAAAGACCATCACCCGTGCGCAACTCAGCGAGGCCGTCTACCAAGAGGTGGGCCTGTCGCGCAACGAATCCGCCGACTTGCTGGAAGCCGTCCTCGACGAAATTTCCAACGCCCTGGCTGAAGGCGAGGCGGTGAAGATCTCCTCGTTCGGCAGCTTCGCCGTGCGTTCGAAGGGGCAGCGCATCGGCCGCAACCCGAAGACCGGCGAGGAAGTGCCGATCCTGCCGCGACGCGTGCTGGTTTTCCGCCCCTCGCAACTGCTGAAGAAGCAGATCAACGAAGGCCCGGTGGCCAAGGCCGGTAAGTGATGACCGGCGACGGCGAGTCGAATGCGGGGCGTCGGGTCGGCAAGTCCGAAACGGCGTTCCGAACCATCAGCGAAGTCGCCGACGAACTGGACGTCCCCCAACACGTGCTGCGCTTTTGGGAAAGCAAGTTCCCGCAGGTCAAGCCGCTGAAACGGGGTGGGGGACGTCGTTACTATCGCCCCGAGGACGTGGCGCTGCTGCGGCGCATCCGTGACCTGCTGTACAGCGAAGGCTACACCATCAAGGGCGTGCAGAAGCTGCTGCGGGAAGGTGGCCACAAGGAAAATCCCGGGCAGGGCCGGCAGGAACCCGAACTGCAACTGTCGTTGCCGGCCGCCATGGTCAATGATCGGGACGGCGACACCGACGACGACCCAGAAGACGACATGCCCTTCGCGCTGATGGATGACGGCGAGGAAGAGGAGGAACTGACCCTGGCCGAAGACGCCCAGGCGTCGGAACCCCAGGGCAAGCCTGGATTCTCGGCCCAGCAACGCCAGGAATTGCAGCTGCTTTTGGACGAGCTCGAGCAGATGCGAAATTTACTTCATCCCAGACAACGTTGAGGGTTGCATCCCATCCGGGGCCTGAGTATAGTGCGCCCCTCTTCCGGCGGTAACGCCGTCGGAACCCCCGCCAAACCCTTGGTTTGGCACATTTTCAGGGGAAACCCTGATACGGTCGGAGCGTAGCGCAGCCCGGTAGCGCATCAGTCTGGGGGACTGGGGGTCGTGGGTTCGAATCCCGCCGCTCCGACCATTTTATTCAGGAAAGCCGCCGCCTTCGGGCAGGCGGTTTTTCCTTTTTGGGGCTGCGCTTTTCGTCAGTTTTTTGGGGGAAGGCAGACGGCGACAACGCCATGGCCTGAGCGGCTGGCGAGTTCCCCGCCGAGCGTGCGAAACCGGGCAGGGCCCAAGCATCGAGGCCATTGCCTTTTCGGCGGTTCCCCCTTATGAAGCAGAAACGCAGGGCGGTTAGCTCAGTTGGTAGAGCATCTCGTTTACACCGAGAGGGTCGGCGGTTCGAACCCGTCACCGCCCACCAAGCCTTTAAAGCGTTGATTTCACTGCGATCCCAAGTGTGGGGGTGTACTCCGTTAGCACACCTTCGCGTCACACTTGATAATCCGCCTCCCGACCGAAATCACCCCACCCCAGGATTGGGCACACCCCAGGCATCCCCAGGCCGTGCCCGCCAGGGCCGATTTTTGGGCCGTGGAGCGGGCAAAGCCGTCTTTGGGTGCCGGGGGTCTATTCAGACCGTTCCTGTCGCCTCCAGCGGTCAACGATCTGGTTAACGTCGATGTCGTCCGGTCCGTCGATCCAGCGGCTATAGAAATCGATGTAATTGCTGTTCGGTTCGGGGTTGGCCCGATGGAACTGAACGCGGGAAGGCAGGGGCACGGCTTCACCCAAGGCCATAGCCTCGCCTCTTCCGAGGCCCGCGAGAACATCAACCAAGTCCCGCTCGGCTTCGGGAACAAGGTTCTTCACATAGGCTTGGTCAGTCGGGTTGGACTTGCCCGGAAAGAGTGGAGAGCGTGCATGCTAACCTTGCACGAAGGACATTCAGATGACGGGTTTCGGGATGAGGAAATTCA
>JAIWOG010000003.1 GCA_020217035.1 Magnetospirillum sp.
ATGAAGATCACCATGCCGGTCCTGGGTGTCGGCGCCATGGCGGCGCCGGCCGGCATGGACCCCAACCAGCACATGCAGCACATGCAGCAGATGCCGGCCAACATGAAGCATTGAGGCGATGGGCGCATCATCACGGAATCTTGATGGTGCGCCCCTTCCGACATAAACAGCCATAAGTTGATACAATTAGATCATTGTGTCGTTATTATTGTGGATAGATTGTCATCATCTACCTTAAGTAAAGGAGAGGGGATGATGGCTTCCTTGACACCCAGTTGGAGCGACACCATGTCGGGCTCCGGCAACGGCATCACCAACGCTCATTGCGTGACGGCGTTCGCCGTGGCCACCTGCAACGGCTACGCGTTCAAGTATGATTGCATCAACGGCAGCGAGGGAATCAGGAACGACCTGAACGGATTGGGCAAGGGCGAGACGCGCATCGCCTATGACAGCCAGCGCGAGATTTATTATTTCGGCTGCAACGGCCACGTCCAAGGGGTGAAGGCGGACAATTTCACCACCACCATCTGGACTCATCCGGTCAACCTGTCCAACGCCCTCGACACCATCACCTCGGTGGTGGTGGCGGCGGACGGCACCATCTATGCCGGAGCCAACGGTTATGTGTACAAGATCAACCCCCAAGGCGACGTGCTTTACACCAACCCGTTGACGGGAACCGGCAATAACGAGGTGCGCCTGGCATTGTCGGTGGACCAGAAGACACTGTTCGTCGGTACCAACGGCCAGCTCTGGGCGCTGTCCGCCTCGACCATGACCAAGACGTGGAGCTTGACCCTGCCGGCCTGGAACTACGGCGCCACGGCCAGCAACACCGTCTCGGTGATCAGCGTCCTCTACAAGGATCCCGGCTACGGGGTCGCGACGCCCTGGCTGTTCGCCGGATGCAACGGCTGGCTTTACGCCATCGACCTGGGGCAGGCCAATCCTCAAGTGACGGCGATGACCCAGTCGCTGCAAGCCGCTCTTGGCGCTGGCGACACCCGCCTGGCCTTCGACACCGAGAGCGGTCAGTTGTTCGTCGGGTTGTCCGGGTGCGGGGCCTCCATCGACGCCTCGTTGCGCCGGCCGGCGAAATGGATCTACGAACTCGCCAAGTCCCCCGGGCGGGTCGCCAACATTCTGCCGGGCTTCCAGCAGGTGTTCGTCGGCAGCAACGGCCAGGTGGCGGTGATCCTTAACGGCGTCTGCAAGCAACTGGGGCAGGTGACCAACGGGGGGGCGAACCCGGTCGGGCTTGCCATGGATCCCGCTTTCCCGCAACGTCTGGTCGCCGGTTGCAACGGCTATGTGGCGGGCTTCACCATTCCCGAACCATAAGCCGTATCCGCGGTCATGGGTTGGCGGTGGGCTTGACCAAGGGCGGGCCCATCGCCCCATCCAGCCGCTTGCCGGCGATCAACGCCCGCAGCAAGGCCAGGGATTCCGGTCCATCCCAGGCGGCGGGGCCGACATAGCGGGCGACTTCGCGGGCCTGTGCATCCAGCAACAGCGTGGTGGGCAGCACGGCGGCGCCAAAGGCTTCGCCGGCGGCGCGGTGATGGTCCACGTGCACGTCCAGGTTCTTGATGCCCAGGCGGGCATAGGTGTTGACCGCGCCCACCGCGCCCGAGCGGTCCAGGCACAGGGCGACGACGCGCAGACCTTCCGGCTCGATGATCGGTTTCAGGCGGTCCAGCGCCGGCAATTCGGCGACGCAGGGCAGGCACCAACTGGCCCATAAATTGACCAGCGCCGGCTTGCCCTTCCAGGCGGCCACCCCCGCCGCTTGCCCCTGGTTGTCGCGGATGTCGATTTCCGGCAGCGGACGGGGCGGGTCAGTGACGAACAAGCCTTGCGCCACCTTGGCGGCATGGGCCGGAAACGTCGCCAGGGCCAGGCCGCTGATCAGCAGGGTTCGACGGTCCAGACGCATGCTTATTCTCCGTCCACCACTCGGGCCACACGTTCCGCCACTTCGTCGGCGGTTGCCAAGTGCCCCATCTTGACCACCAGTCGACCGTCGCGGTCCATGATGAAGATGCCGGCCGAGTGGTCGACCATGTAATGGTCCGAATCCTTGCTGGTGGGCGGATGGATTTCATAGCGAACGCGGAAGGCTTTGGCCGCCGCGTCGGTCATCTGTTGGGTGCCGGTCAGGCCGACGAAGCTGGGGCCGAAAGCTGACATGTAGTCCTTCAATTGCGCCTGGGTGTCGCGCTTGGGGTCGACGGTGACGAACATCGGCACCACTTGGTCGGCCTTGGACCCCAGCTTTTCCAGGGCGGCGGCCATGGTGGACAAGGCCGTCGGGCAGACGTCGGGGCAGAAGGTGTAGCCAAAGGCCATCATCCGCACCTTGCCCTTGAAGCTTTCATCGTTGACCCGTTTGCCGTCGTGGGTTTCCAGCAGGAAGCGGCCCGAGAATTCCTGCGCCCAAAGCGGGGCAGGGGACAACAGCGCCAGACCGGCGGCCAAGGCCAAAACACGCAACCTCATCGCACTTCTCCTGTTGGTGCCTTGCGGTGTCCGACAGTGAAGCAGAAAGCGCTCCGCCGTGACTTGACCAAGGTCACGGCCGGTCCATCACGGCACGCGCATGTTTGCTGGCGAAGTGTTTGGGTAGCTCTGTCCCCTTTTAACAGAAAAAGGTGGGGAAAAATGAAACGTAGCTTGAAGATGGCGAGCCTGCTCGCCACGGTGTCCTTTGGCGTGCTGACCGTCAGCCAGGCCCTGGCCGCCGAATCCCTGCAAGATGTGATGAAGCGTCGCGGCCTGAACGAAAAAGACGTTCTGGCGGCCGCCAAGACCTACACGCCCACCGGCAAGCGCGACGAATTCGTCGTCTTCTCGTCGGGTGGCCAAAGCGGCCAGGTGATCGTGTACGGCATCCCGTCCATGCGCATCCTGAAATATATCGGCGTCTTCACCCCCGAGCCCTGGCAGGGCTATGGTTATGACGACGAATCCAAGAAGATCCTGGCCGAAGGCGGTTCGGTCGAAGGTCGGACCATCACCTTCGGCGACACCCACCACCCGGCCATCTCGGAAACCAACGGCGACTACGACGGCCAGTTCCTGTTCATCAACGACAAGAACACGCCGCGTCTGGCGGTCATCGACCTCAAGGATTTCGAGACCAAGCAGATCGTGAAGAACCCGATCATGCAGTCGGAACATGGCGGCGCCTTCGTGTCGCCCAACACCGACTACATCATCGAGGCGTCGCAATACGCCGCGCCTTTGGGTGGCGAGTTCGTGCCGCTGGAAGAATTCAACGACAAGTATCGCGGCGCGGTGACCTATTGGAAGTTCAACCGCGAGAAGGGCCGCATCGAGCCGGAAAACTCGTTCTCGGTGGAACTGCCGCCCTATAGCCAGGATCTGTCCGACTTCGGCAAGGGCCCGTCGGATGGCTGGTCGTTCACCAACTCGTTCTGTTCCGAACGCTATGTGGGTGGCATCGAACGCGGCCGTCCGCCGTTCGAAGCCGGTTGCTCGGCCAAGGACACCGACTTCCTGCACGTGATCAACTGGAAGAAGGCCGAGGAAGTCTACAAGGCCGGCAAGGTCAAGAAGGTGAACGGCCATGCCGTCATCGAGATGGCCACCGCCGTCAAGGAAGGCTTGCTGTTCCTGATCCCGGAACCGAAGTCGCCGCATGGCGTCGACGTCACTCCGGACGGCAAGTTCCTGACCGTGTCGGGCAAGCTGGACAGCCACGTCACCGTCTATTCCTTCGAGAAGATTCAAAACGCCATCAAGGCCGGCAAGTTCACCGGCAAGGACGAATACGGCGTCCCGATCATCGACATGAAGGAAACCATCCACAAGCAGGTGGAACTGGGCCTCGGCCCGCTTCATACCCAGTACGACGCCAAGCAATGCGTCGCCTACACCTCGCTTTACGTCGATTCGATGCTGGCCAAGTGGGACTTCTGCGAAGGCAAGATCATCGACAAGATTTCCATCCACTACAACATCGGCCACTTGATGGCCATGGAAGGTGATTCCGCCCATCCGGCCGGCAAGTACGTGGTGGCGCTGAACAAACTGGCCATCGACCGCTTCAACCCGGTCGGCCCGCTGCATCCGCAGAACCACCAGCTGATCGACGCCGGCAACGACAAGATGCAGCTTCTGTACGACATGCCGCTGCCCTTGGGCGAACCCCACTACGCGGTCGCCATCGCCGCCGACAAGCTGAAGCCGCATATCCGCTATCCGCACGGCACCGACTCGCGCACCGAGGAAAAGCATCCGGCCGCCGTCCGTGCCGGCAAGGAACGCATCGAGCGTAACGGCAACAAGGTGGAAGTGTTCGGCTCGGTCATCCGGTCGCACATCACGCCGGAAATCATCGAAGTGACCGAAGGCGACGAAGTCACCGTGCACCTGACCAACCTGGAACGTGCCCAGGACGAAACCCACGGCTTCGCCGTGTCCAAGCACAACGTCAACCTGTCGCTGGAACCGGGCAAGACCGCTTCGGCGACCTTCAAGGCCAACAAGGCCGGCGTCTATCCGTACTACTGCACCGAGTTCTGCTCGGCCCTGCACCTGGAAATGCAGGGTTACCTGATCGTGCAGCCGGCCGGCTACAAGGCGACCGAAAGCAAGGCCAAGGAAGGCGTGACCTACGCCAAGGCTGACTACGACACCCGGGTCAAGGCCAACATCGAGACCCAGAAGGTCATCGACGGTGTGGTCGGCTACATCACCAGCGTCAACTACAAGGACTTCGCTCCCGTGGTCGCCCTGGTGGAAGACGCCACCGACCAGTTGAACTTCGCCGCCGGCGCCAAGGCCAAGTCGGAAGACTTCGCCGCCAAGGGCGATTTCCACAACGCCTTCCTGTGGGCCGAGCAGTGGTTCCAGTACCAGGTCAAGGCCGCCGACATCGGTCTGCGCGCCAAGACCTTCCTCGAGCAGAACGGGGCCAAGAAGGTCAAGTAAGCCCGAGGCTTTGTAAGCATCACGCGTGTGGTCTGGGGGGCGGAGAAATCCGCCCCCTTTGACTAAGAAGCCAAGGAGAGATTGATGATTGTCAATAAAACCCGCGCCCTGGCGGCGCTGGTGGTCCTGGGGGGGATCGCCGCCACCCCGGCCCTTGCCGCCGACGGCAAGGCGCTGTTCGCCGACAAGGGCTGCACCGCCTGTCACGGCGAGGACGCCAAGACCCCGCTGGAACCCGGCTATCCCCGGCTTGCCGGCCAGAACGCCGCCTACATGGTCAACCAGATGAAGGACATCAAGGCGGGCAAGCGGACAAACGGCCTGTCGCCCGACACCATGAAGCCCATCCTGGAAGAGGTGTCGGAAGAGGAAATGCAGGCCATGGCCGACTATCTGGCCAGCCTGGGTCCCATCGCCGGCAAGGGCGATTCCGCCCATCCGGGCAAGAAGCTCTACACCACCAAGACCTGCATCGCCTGTCACGGCAAGGATGGCGCCAAGCCGATCATGAAGACCTATCCGTTCCTGGCCGGCCAGGACAAGGACTACCTGATCCGCCAGGCCGCCGACATCAAGACCAGCACCCGCAACCACGGGCTGACCAATTCCATGCAGCCGGTGATGCATCTGGTGACGGACGAGGAACTGGCGCAGATCGCCGATTTCTTAGCCAACGTCAAGTAAGGCCAGGGGGCCTGGGTATAAGCTTTATCTAAAGAACAGTTGTTTGGAGAGCGCGACATGAAAACCATTTTCAAGGCGATGGCCGTGGCTTTGGTGGCCACCGCCGCTTTGGGCACCGCAGCGATCGCCGCCGGGCCGAAGGACAAGCCGGCCCAAGGCAAGCTGCTGGGCGACAAGGATTACCAGTGGAACGCCAATGGCGGCGAAAAGGACGAGGCCGAGCACCTGAAGCCCGACCTGGCCAACGGCCGCGACGTCTACGAAGTCTGTGCCGCCTGCCACCTGCCGGAAGGCTGGGGCCAGACCGACGGCACCTTCCCGCAACTGGCCGGTCAGCACCCCAAGGTGATCATCAAGCAATTGGCCGATATCCGGGCGCTGAACCGCGATAACCCGACCATGTATCCCTTCGCACTGCCCGACCAGATCGGTGGCCCGCAGGCCATCGCCGACGTCGCCGCCTACATCCAGAAGCTGAAGATGAATCCGGAACCCGGCATCGGTCCCGGCAAGGACCTGGAACACGGCAAGAAGCTCTACAAGGAAAATTGCGTGCGTTGCCATGGCGAACACGGCGAGGGCGACAACGACAAGTACTATCCGCGTCTGGAAGGTCAGCATTACAACTATTTGATGCGCCAGTACCAGTGGATCAAGGAAGGCAAGCGCCGTAACGCCAACCCCGACATGGTCCAGCAGATCCAGAAGTTCACCGACCGCGACACCAGCGCCGTGCTGGATTACGTGTCGCGCATCAAGCCGCCGGCCGACAAGATCGGCCCCAAGGGCTGGCAGAATCCCGACTTCCAGTAAGCCTGTCCTGTTGTCCCGCCGCCCCCAAGGGCGGCGGGCCTCCCAAGCCAAGAGGATGCCATGCAGACCCACGACACCGGCAAGCTTGTGCTTGCGTTCCGGGCGCTGACCGTCATCGCCGGATTGCTGATCGCCGGCGCTTATTTCTCGCCAATTTGGTGGGTGTCGCTGAAGGCCCCCAATTACCCCGAACATACCTTCCCCGACGGGGTGCGCATCCATTTCCACGTCAACGGCGTGTTCAACGGCTGCAAGGAGCGTCCCAAGGATGCCGACGTCTACGAGGACGAGGCGCTGGATTGCGTGCACGAGATGAACGTCATCAATCACTTCATCGGCATGGAGCCCATCGAGAAGGGCGCCACCCTGGAAATCGCCGCCGCGCCCTACCTGTTCAGCCTGACCGGTCTGATGCTGTTGGCCTTCCTGTTCTACAAGGGGCCGTTCTGGTGGGTGCTGCCCTCCGCCGGCATCGTCATCCCGGTGGCCTTCGTCGCCGACTATTCGGCCTGGCTGTGGTGGTTCGGCCATAACCTGCACCCCTGGGGGGCGTTTACCGTCAAGCCGTTCATGCCCACCGTCTTCGGCCAGGGCAAGGTGGCGCAGTTCTATACATATTCCTATCCCCATTACGGCTTCGGCCTGCTGCTGGCGGCGGCGGCCCTGCTGGTCCTGGCCGCCCTGTTGCGGCGCAAGTCCTTGCGCTAGGGGCGGCCCATGGTGACGAACGTGACCGCAGCGGCCCAATCCTCCTCCTGGCGCCGCCGGGCGTTCGTCGCAGGCGCCGTCATGTCCGCGACCCTGGTGGTCCTGGGCATGGCGGCGGCCGGCCCCGCGCCGCAGCCGGCGCCGCGATCGGCCGACATCATCCAGGCATTGGTCGATGCCGCCGCCGAAGGGGCTGAAATCAAGGTGCCGCCGGGGCGCTATGTCGGCCGGGTGCTTGTGGACAAGCCCTTGACCCTGGATGGCGACGGCCAGGTGACCATCGATGCCGGCGGCACCGGCACGGTGATGGTGGTCAAGGCCAGCAATGCCACCATCAAGGGCTTTCGCCTGACCGCCACCGGATTCGACCACAATTCCGAGGATGCCGGCATCCAGGTGCGCGGCAACAACAACGTCATCAAGGACAACCGCATCGATGACGCGTTGTTCGGTATCGACCTGCAGCAATCCTATTTCAACGTCATCCGCCGCAACCACATCACCTCGAAGGACATCGACCTGGGCCTCAGGGGCGATTCCATCCGGCTGTGGTATTCCGACGACAACCGCATCGAAGACAACGTGGTGAAGGACAGCCGCGACTTCGTGCTGTGGTATTCCAAGCGTAATCGCGTCGCCGGCAACCATTCCAGCGGTGGCCGATACGGCATGCATTTTATGTTTGCCGCCGACAATGTGGTGGAAAACAACGTCTTCACCAACAATTCGGTCGGCATCTCGATGATGTACGACCAGGGCGACATCGTGCGCGGCAACATCATTTCCCATTCGGTGGGGGCGACGGGCACTTGCATCTCGCTGAAGGAAGCCAGCGCGGTGACCATCGTCGACAACGAGATCATCTATTGCGCCAACGGCATCTTCCTGGATGTCTCGCCGTTCCAGCCCGACACCACCAACGTCGTCACCGGCAACCGCATCGCCTTCAACGACATCGCCATCTCGTTCCTGAACGACTGGCACGGCAACGAGTTCAAAGCCAACCGACTGACGTCCAACATGACCGAGGTGGCGGTGTTCGGCGGCGGCTCGGCCAAGCGCAACACCTGGGACGGCAATTCCTGGGACAGCTACGAAGGCTTCGACCGCGACGGTGACGGGGTGGGCGACACGCCGCACCGGGTGATGAACTATGCCGGGCGGGTGTGGATGGACGTGCCCAACACCCGCTTCTTCAAGGGCGCCCCGGTCTTGGAGGTCTTGGATTTCCTGGACCGTCTGGCGCCCTTCAGCGAGCCCGAGCTGATGCTGGAAGACGAACATCCCCGCTTGGCGCAAAAAATGGAGAAAAAGCCATGAGCCAAATTCCCAAGCGGCCGCCGCCGCCCGCCCACGTGCAGCAAGAGACGCGGCGCAAGTTCCTGCGGTCCATCCTGCTGGGATCCTTGGCGGTGGGCGGGGCCATGGCCGGATGGCTGCCGGTGGCCCAGGCCCACGCGCCGCGCCTGCGCCCGCCGGGCGCCATCGCCGAGGACGACTTCCTGGCCGCCTGCATCAAATGCGGCCAATGCGTCCAGGTTTGCCCGGTGGAAGCCATCGTCCTGGCCGACATCGGCGACGGTTTCGGCTTGGGTGCCCCCTATATCCCGGCCCGCGACCAGGCGTGCGATTTTTCCTGCGACGCGGTGCAATGCATCCTGGCCTGTCCCACAGGCGCCCTGACCCACGAGCTTTCCAAGAAGGAAGAGGTGCGCATGGGAATCGCCCGCCTGGACAAGCCGGACATCTGTCTGGCCCGTCAGGGCTTGGGCTTCAAGGGGCAGGCACGCGGCGCCGATTTCCCCGGCCTGCACCGCTATGAAGCGGTGGACCGCTGGAAGCCGATCCTGGTGGCCGACCACCCCTATGACCTGGAATTGTGCGACCTTTGCGTCCGCGAATGCCCCATCGAAGGCGCCATCGCCCTGGTGCCGATCAGCACCGACGCCGCCGACACGCGCCGCACCCCGGAAATCCGCCAAACCTGCGTCGGTTGCGGCATGTGCGAGATGATCTGCCCGACCGAACCGGCGGCCATCATCATCGATTCCCGCGCCCAATGGAGGCCGTCATGAGCCTGATCCAGTCGCTGGCCATCATGCTGGGGCGCGAGCCGACCAAGCCGCGGCCCGAGGAATACGAGCCCGAGGCCCAGGCCCTGCACGAGGCCAAGCGGGCCTGCAAGATGACGCCCGAACAACGGGCCGAAATCAACCGCCAGACCCACGACGCCCACAAGGTGCACACTTGGCGCAATCGCCGTTGGCTGACCCTGCTGGTGGTCAACCTGCTGTTCGTGGTGTCCTATCAATTCGACGTGCAATTGATCGAAGGGGCGTTGACCGCGTCGCGGGTCATCGGCTTCCACTTCGCCGATTTGAATTCGGCGTTGCAGGTGACGCTGGCCTTCAAGACCATCCTGATCAACCTGATCATCGGCACCACCACGGTGCTGTTGCTGTGGTGGCTGTTGGGGGGGCGTTCCTTTTGTTCCTGGGTCTGCCCCTATCACCTGCTGGCCGAATGGGCCGAGATGGCTCACCTGAAGCTGGCGGCGAAGAAGCTGGTCAAGGACCACCAACTGCACCGGCGCACCCGGGTGGTGCTGTACGTGATCTTCGCGGTGTCGGCCCTGGCCTCGGGCTACACGGTGTTCGAGACCATCTCGCCCACCGGCATCCTGTCGCGCGCCATGATCTATGGGCCGACCTTGGCCTTGACCATCGTCGTGTTCCTGCTGGTCTTGGAAGTGTTCTACTCAAGGCGGTTGTGGTGCCGCTACATGTGTCCCATCGGCATAACCTATGCCGTAATCGGCGCGGTCAGTCCGCTGCGG
>JAIWOG010000004.1 GCA_020217035.1 Magnetospirillum sp.
GTCGCCTATACGCCCCAGGATTGCCACCATGAAGGCGAGTGCCGCAAGGTCTGTCTGGTGCCCCACGTGCTGGACGTGACCAAGAAGGGTTTCGCGACGCGGATGCACCAAGGCATCGGCGCCGATTGTACCCGGTGCGGTCTGTGCGTCGACGTCTGCCCCACCGGTTCGCTGAAATTCGAGGTCAAGGGTCTCGACAAGCTGCTGTAGGGGAGGGCGCCCGCCCGATGATTTCCTTCGTTAACGTCACCAAGACCTTCAAACGGGCCCGTGTGCTGGACGGTGTCAGCCTGGATCTGGCCAAGGGCGATCGCATCGCCCTGGTGGGGTCCAACGGGGCCGGCAAGACCACCCTGATCCGCTGTCTGCTGGGGGAATACACCTATGACGGCAAGGTGTTGGTAGACGGCCTGGAACCCCGCGACAAACGCTCGCAGGTGCTGGCCCGCATGGGCTTCGTGCCGCAAATCCCGCCGCCCTTGAAGATGCCGGTGGGCGAGTTGCTGGGCTTCGCCGCCTCGGTCTGCCGATCCGATCCCCAGGACATGGTGCGCGTCATCGAGTCCTTGGGGCTGGAATACGGCCGCATCCGCAAGCTGCCCTTCGTCAAGCTGTCGGGCGGCATGAAGCAGAAGACGCTGATCGGCGTCGCCCTGGGCCGCCCCGCCGACATCCTGATCATGGACGAGCCGGCGGCCAATTTGGACCCCGAGGCCCGCCACGTCTTCTTTCGTCTGCTGGCCGACCGCCGCGACGACGGCATCATGCTGATCACCAGCCACCGGCTGGACGAAGTGGCGGCGCTGGTCAACCGCGTCATCGAAATGGACATGGGCAAGGTGGCGCTGGACGACCGCGTCGCCGACCAGGTGGACATGGCCAGTCGGCTGTCGTGCCGCCTGACCATGAGCCGCGCCGATTCCGCCTTCGCCCGCGCCTTGGGCGAATGGGGGTTCACCGGTTCGGGGGTCGATTGGTCCGGCTGGGTCAACGGCCCCGACCGTCTGCGCTTCCTGGGCATGTTGTCGCGCTATACCGGCCTGGTCGCCGGACTGGACTTAAGGGAGGCCGAGCCATGTGTGGCATGAACCGTCGCCAGATGCTGGGCCTGCTGCCCGGTGTCGTCGCTGCCCTGTCCCTGGGGGCCTGTTCCGACAAGGGCAGCGGCCCGGTCGAGGTGCGCTGGGGCAAGGAAAGCTGCGCCTATTGCGGCATGATCGTCGACGACCCGCGTTACGCCGCGCAAATCCGGGGCGGCGAAAAGCGCAAGGTGTGGAAGTTCGACGATCTGGGCGACGCGGTGCTGTGGCTGGCGAAACAAAGCTTCGCCGACGACCCGGCCACCGAGTTCTGGGTGGGCAATTCCGATCGGGGCGGCTGGATCGACGCCAGGACGTCCTGGTATCTGGAAGGCCGCAAGTCGCCCATGGCCCACAATTTCGGCGCGGTGCCCGACCAGCGTCCGGGGGCCGTGGACTACGCCGCCTGGACCCGGCTGATCCGCGAACGCGGCGCCCCCAGCGACTGCGTGGTCAAGACCGAGGAGAGCTGAACCATGCGTGCCTTTCTTCGTGCCGCCCGTCTGGACATCGCCGAATCGCTGCGGGCGCGGTGGTTTTTGTTCTATTCCATGGTGTTCGGCGGCATCGTCGTGCTGCTGTTCGTCTTCGGCCTGACCGAATCGCGCATCCTGGGTTTTACCGGCCTGTCGCGCCTGTTGGTCACCTATATCCAACTTTGCGTCGCCATTCTGCCCATCTTCGTGCTGATCACCACCGTGCGTTCGGTGGCCGGCGACCGCGAGGCCGGGGTGTTCGAATACATGCTGTCGCTGCCGGTCGGCCTGGCCGCCTGGTATTGGGGCAAGATGGTGGGGCGCTTCACCGTGGTGTTCCTGCCGGTGTTCCTGGCCATGGGTGGCGCCGCACTTTGGTCTGAATACAGCGAAATCGGCGTGCCCTGGGACCTGTTCACCGTTTACACCGCGCTGTTGGTGTCGCTGTCATGGTCTTTCCTGGGCTTCGGCATGCTGATTTCCGCCGCCGCCCGCTCGCCCGACGTGGCGCAGACCGGCGCCTTCCTGCTGTGGCTGGTGTTGCTGCTGTTCCTGGATCTGATCTTGCTGGGCATCATGGTGCGCGAGCATCTGCCGCTGGAGGCTGTGGTGGCCATCGCCCTGGCCAACCCGCTGCAATCCTTCCGTACCGCCGCCATCTTGCTGTTCGATCCGCAGATGGTGGTGCTGGGACCGGCGGCTTACGTCATCCTGGACGAAGTGGGGGCGCGGGGGTACCTGGCCTTCGCCCTGGCCTGGCCGCTGTTGCTGGGCACCGTCGCCGCCGGCTGGGGGTATCGTATCTTCCGCCGGGGCGACCTGCCGTGACCGACCCGCTGTCAGGGCAATTCGGCAGGGAAAACGTCGATTCTGGCGAACGGGAACGGCGCATCCGTGCGCTGTTCCAGGCGGTGGCTGGACGCTACGACCTGATGAACGACATCATGTCGATGGGCATTCACCGCCTGTGGAAGCGTGGCCTGGCCCGTGCCGTCAACGTCCAGCGCGGTGAAGTGGTGGTGGATTTGGCCGGCGGCACCGGCGATGTCGCCCGGCTGATGGCGACAAGCGGGGCGCGGGTGGTGGTGTGCGACCCCAGCCCCGGCATGATGGCGGTGGGGCGGGGGCGGTGCCCCGATGCGGTGAACTTCGTCGAAGGCAGCGCCGAAGCCATGCCGTTCGACAGCGATTCCGTCGATGCCCTGACCATTTCCTTCGGCCTGCGCAACGTCACCGCGCTGCAAGACGCCCTGGCGGAAATTCACCGGGTTCTGCGGCCGGGGGGGCGTTTCCTCTGCCTGGAATTTTCCCGTCCCTGGCCGCTGATCGCCCCCTTTTACGACGCTTGGTCGTTCGCGGTCATCCCGCGTCTGGGGGCGTGGGTGGCGAAAGAGCCGGCCGCCTATGATTATCTGGTGGAGTCCATCCGCAATTTCCCCGCCCAAGCCGAATTGGCCGCCGCCATGCGCGATGCTGGGTTTACCGATGTGGGGTGGCGGAACTACTCTGGCGGCATCGCCTGCCTGCATCGGGGAACCAAGGCATGAGAGTGGAATCCGGCCCGCCCAAGGGAACGTCGCCGCGGGTCGAGCCGCCGCCCCAGGCCAGTCGTGCCGACCAACCGCCCACCGGCTGGCGTCTGTGGCTGGTCGCCATGCGGCCGCGCACCCTGACCATCGCCGTTTCGCCGGTGGTCGCCGGGGCGGGCTGGGCCTGGGCCGAGTTCGCCGCCCTGCGCCCGCTGCCGCTGCTGGTGGCGCTGTTGGCGGCGTTGCTGATCCAGGCCGGCACCAATTTGTGGAACGATCTGGGCGACAGCTTGCGCGGCGGCGACCAGCCCATGCGCCAGGGGCCGCCGCGCGTCACCGCGTTGGGCTGGGCCAGCCCGGACCGCGTGCGCCGTGCCGCTCTTTGCTGTTTCGCCCTGGCCGCTTCGGGCGGGCTTTACCTGGGATATGTGGGCGGCTGGCCCATCCTGGCCCTGGGGGCGGCGTCTCTGGTGGCCGGCTGGGCCTATTCCGGCGGGCCGCGTCCCATCGCCTACACCGCGCTGGGCGAAGTGTTCGTCGTCGCCTTTTTCGGCATCGGCGCCGTCTGCGGTATCGTCTGGCTGATGGGCGACGCCTTGTCGTGGCGGGCCGTCCTGGTGGGGGGCGCCATCGGTTCGCCGGCCGCCGGGGTGCTGATGGCCAACAATTACCGCGACCTGGAACATGACCGTCTGGTCGGCCGCCGCACCCTGGCCATCCGGCTGGGCACCGATTCGTCGCGGCTGGCCTATGCCGCCTTCGTGCTGGCGCCGTTTCCCATGCTGCTGATCCCGGCCCTGCCGGTGGGGACATGGCTGTGTTTGCTGGCGGCACCTTGGGCCCTGCGCCTGTCGTTGGCCTTCGCCACCACACCGCGCGGTCCCGCCTTCAACGCGCTGCTGGCGGGCACCGCCCGCTTTCAACTGGCTTTGGCGGCGCTGCTGGCCTTGGGGCTGGCGCTGTGATCACCGAATTGCTGCTGCCTTTGGGCCTGGCCTTCATCATGTTCGCCATGGGGTTGGCGCTGAAGCCCGCTGATTTCGCCCTGGTGTTCACCCGGCCCAAGGCCATGGCCTTGGGGTTGGCTTCGCAAATGGTGGTGCTGCCGGTGCTGGCCCTTGGGGTGGTCGGGGTGTTCGACCTGCCCACCGACTTCGCCGTCGGGCTGTTGATCCTGGCCGCCTGTCCAGGGGGCATCACGTCCAACCTTTTGACCCATCTGGCCGGCGGCGCCACCGCCTTGGCGGTGTCGTTGACCGCCATCACCAGTGTCGCAGGGGCACTCAGCGTGCCCTTGGTGGTCAACTTCGCCTTGATGCATGTGGGCGGGCAGGGGGCGCCGGTGGACTTGCCGGTGGCCAAGATGACGCTGGGGGTGTTCGCGGTGGCGACCTTGCCGTTGATGGTCGCCATGGCGATCAACGGCCGCTGGCCGGCATTGGCGGCACGGCTGGAAAAGGGCGCCCGCCATCTGGCCACCGCGCTGTTCGCCTTCATCGTCGTCGGCGCCTTCGCCAGCCAGTGGCGGACCATGATGGAACACGCCGCCGCCGTGCTGCCGCCGGCGGTGGCCGTCAACGCCACCGCCATGGCCGCGGCTTGGTTGTTGGCCCGGCTGGGGCGGCTGAACGGGCGCGAGCGTCTGGCGCTGGTCCTGGAAACCGGCTTGCAGAACGGGGCGCTTGGCATCTTCGTCGCCGCCACCTTGCTGCAATCGCCGGCGATGATGGTGCCCAGCATTGTCTATGCCCTGGTGATGAACGTCACCGCGCTTTTGGTGATCGCCTGGGCGCGGCTGGCGGGCATGAAAAAAGGCGGGGTTTCCCCCGCCTTTTCCCAAGACTGAAGCGCAGACGCTTACTTCATCTTTTCCATGCGGATTTCGACGCGGCGGTTGCGCATTTCGTTGGTGTTGTCCTTGGTGGGGACCGCCAACATGTTTTCACCGTGGGACTTCATGTCCAAGGTCTTGGTGGTGATGCCCATCTTGGCCAGTTCCTTGGCCACGGCTTCGGTGCGCTTGATGGCCAGCGCCTCGTTCGAGGCGGCGCTGCCGACGGTGTCGGTGTGGCCGGCCAGGTAGATGGTGCTGGGCTTGAAGCTTTCGTTGTCCTTGGCGACCATGGCCAGGGTGTTCTTGGCTTCCTTGGAAAGCGTCGCCTTGCCCAGGTCGAAGAACACCATGTAGGTGCGGATCATCTTTTCCGGAGTGGGCACCACGACCACCTTGGCGACGCACATCGGCATGGCCTTGTCGAAGCCGGCCTTGGCCTGGGCGATGTGGTCGGGCTGGTGGCCTTCTTCCAGCTGTTCCATCCAATGGTCGAACCAGGTCTGGGCCAGGGCGCAGGAATCGGGGGCGTCCTTGGGGGCGGTGGTGGCCAGGGCGGCGACCAGCTTCTCATAGGCGGTCTTGACCTCGGCGTTGCCGGCCAGGCCGCGTTCGCTGGGATGCTGGGGCGCGGTCACCAGACCGGAAGCGGCTTGACGAGCCTTTTCGGTGAAGTAATCGACGTCGTACCAGTCGGATTCACCCTTCTCGAAGCGGGCGCGTTCCAGGTAACGGGTTTGCAGGGCCTTGGTGAAGGCGTCGCCCGGGTTCTGCATGGCGGCGACACCGTCGATGTCCCAGTTGGAAGCGCAGGCGCCCAGGCTCAACAGGGCGGCGCCGGCAATGGCGCGGGTCAGGAATTTCTTCATGGGTGATGTCTCCCTCGGTGGTGAAATCAATCAACGTCCAAACAGGCCGCCCGGATTGATGGGCAGCGGTGAGGTTTTTTGCTGGTCGGTTCCCGACGAACCACCGCTGCCGCCCAACAGGCCGCCCAGGCCGCCGGCCTTGCCGCCGATGGCGTCGTTGATGGCCTTGCCGGCCTGGCCCTTCAGCATGGCTTCCAGGTCGGGGCGGTAGCTTAAATTGTCCCACGGGCCTTCGACGATCACCGGCACCTGGATGCCGCCGACATCGGTCTTGCCGCCCTGGCCTTCCAGGCTGGCCACCGCCTTGGGCTCGACGCGGTAATGCACGGTGCGCGGCGGCAGTTCCACACTGCCCTTGCCCTCGACCCGCAACAGCGGCGACTTCAGGGCCAGATCCTGGTTCCTGACGATGCCGTCGGTGATGGTGAAGGTGCCGCCCAGCTCGGCGAAGTCGGTCTTTTGCGCAGTACCGCCGCCGGTGAAGGCGGTGGTGACGTTGCGCACCATCTCGGCCAGGTTGATGCCCTTGATGGCGCCATCCAGGAAGCTGACGGCGCCCTTGCCGTCCAGGCTGGACACCAGTTGCCGTTCGGTGCGGCCGCGTCCGGCCACGGCGATGTCGAAATTGCCGGTGCCTTCCAGGCGGGTGAAGTCGGCGGCATCGGTCAGGAAGGGTTCGGCCTGCAAGCCCTTCAAGTTGAAGGCGGCGTCCAGGCCGATTCCCGGCTGGCTGCCGTCCAGCATCACCCGACCCTTGCCGGCGCCCTTGTAGAGCGCCAGTTCGGTCAGGTCAGCGGTCAGGCGGCCGTTGGTCAGCACCACATGCAGGGCGCTTTTGCCGACCTTGATCTTCTTGACGGTCAAGGACCCCACCGACAGGGCGAAGTCGACGTCGGCCGCCTTCAGGCCCGAGGCGTCGATGGGATCGTCGGACCAGTCGGACTTGCCCGGCTTGCCAGCCGAAGCGGGAGGCGAGGCGTTGCCGCCCCCTTGATTGACAGCCTTTTCCGGCGGCAGATAGGGGTTGAGGTCCAGGGCCTCGACGTCCAACTTGCCCTTCAGCGCCGGACGGGCACCGCCGGCATCGACGCTGAAATCACCCTTGGCCTTGATGGAATCCAGGCTGATATTGGCCCCGCTCAGCGCCACCTTGGCGCCTTGGGCGGCCAATTGGCCGGTCACCGAGAACGGCCCCAGGCCGCTGCCTTCCATGGCCAGCGGCTTTCCCGTGGCCCATTGCGCCAGGTTGCGGATGGACGGCACCGACAGTTCCAAGGCGCCCTTGGCGCCGGGAACGGCGCCGCCGCTGGCGTCGCCCTTGAAGCTCAGCTTGACGGTTTCGGCATTGACCATGATGTCGGCAGCGCTGCTTTTGCCGTCGATCAGGGCGCGGGGCTTGGCGACGTTCAGCCCCAGGTCGATGGCCTTGGCCCGCCAGGTGACGGCGCCCTTGACGCTGAGCGGGTCGTCCAGGCTTTTCAGGCTGACCGCCAGATTGATGGCTTCCACGTCCTCGCGGGTGCCGGCGGGGCCGTCGATATAGCTGAGCCTGCCGTTCTGGATGCGCACGTCGCCCAGCACGATGTCGCCCAGACCGGCGCTGCCGCCACTGGCCGCCGGCGCGGGTTCCTTGCCGGTTTCGGCCTTGGCCGCCGGCTTGGCGGCGGGGGTGTCGAACACCCAGTTGGCCTTGCCCTTGCGGTCCACTTCCAAGGTCACGACGGGATCGACCAGGACGAAGGAATCCACCTCGACCCGGCCCGACAGCAGCGGCATCAACTTAAGTTTGACGTCCAAGGCCCCCAGGCGCACCAGATCCTTGGTGGAGAACCCGGCGGGGTTGGACAGCGCCACGTTGCTGACCTCGACCCCCAGGCTGGGGAAGGCCGACACCGACACCTTGCCGGCGATGGTCAGGTCGCGGCCGGTGGCGGCCTTCACCTGGGCCACCACCTCGTCCTTGATCCTGTCGGCGGGAACCAACGAAGGCAGCGCCACGATGGCGCCGACCAGCAGCACCAGGACGATGGCGACGGCGACGAGAAGCTTTTTCATTCCTTGCCCCAAATCAGTTGGAGAATACCTTGCGCAGGATGTCGCTGGTCCGCTTGGCCGGGTTCTGACGGATGTCCGCCTCTTCCTTGGCCAGGTACGAGAACATGCCGGAAAGCGCGTAATCGAGAACGTGGTCGGTCAGCATGGCCTTTCCGTCCATGCCCGGGGCCAACCCCTTGGCGGCGGCGGTGACCTGCTCCAGGCTTTTGACCGCCCCGGCCTCGGCGACGCTTTTGTCGACGATTGGGCGCATGGCGCTGCGCAGGTCGGGACTCATGGTACGTTGGAAATATTGGGTGGCGGCGTCCTGGGGGCCATTCAGGATGGCGCGGGCGTCGTCCAGACTCATCTGTTCCAGGGCATTCCAGAAAATCTGCTTGGCTTTCGGGGCCGCAGCCTCGGCGGCGCGGTTCAGGCGCAGTTCCAGGTCGTCGGCCAAGCCCGACATGCCCACCATCTTCAGACCCGACTGCACCTTTTGCAGCGATTGCGGAAGCGGGATGTGGGCCAGGGGATCAGCGTTGAAGCCGTCCTTGGCCCCCAATTGGGCGGTGACCTTGCTGGTGCCGGTCTTCAGCGCTTCCTTCAACCCGGCGGCGATGTCGGTGACCGACAAGGACGATCCGCGCACGGCACCGGTACCGGAACCAGAGCCGCCCCCGCCGCCCATCTGTTGCTGCAACACGGCTTTGCCCATGTCCATCAGCGAGCCCTGGGCCCAGGCGGCCGTGGTGCCGAAAAGGGTGAAAGCCAGTGTTGCCGAAGCCAAAAGACGCATTGTTCCCCCGATCAACCAATGCTTTTGGTGAGACATGCTAACCTTAAACGATGTGCGCATCCACGTGGAATTCCGCTGTCCGTCCAAAGGAGGGGTCTAGGCCAGCAAGGTTGACCTTTATCGGCCGACAAATTACATACAAATGAACCCAGGTTTCGAGGCATGATGATGACTAAATTGTATCTTGAAGATATTTGCCAAGGTCAGAAATTCGGTTCCGGCGAGTTTTCGTTAAGCGTTGATTCTATCAAGGAATTCGCCACCCTTTGGGATCCGCAAGTCTTCCACCTGGATGAAGTGGCCGCCCAGGAAACGTTTTTCCAGGGGCTTGCCGCCAGCGGCTGGCAAACCGCCTGCATTACCATGCGTCTTTTCGTCACCGGCGAGTTTCAGCCCGTCAACGGCTTCATCGGCGCCGGCATCGACGAATTGCGCTGGTTCCGTCCGGTGCGGCCGGACGACGTGTTGCATCTGGAATCGGAAGTGCTGGAAGCGCGGCCCATGCGGTCGAAGCCCGGCTACGGCATCTGCAAGGTCAAGGTGGTGACACTGGACGCCGCCAACCAACCGGTGCAGCAATTCGTGACGTCCATGGTGGTGGAAGCCCGCGCCAAGGGCTGAGACAAAACCCCCCGCGTCCTGACGGGCGCGGGGGGAGGTACCAGGTAACCCAAACCGACTTTGCGCATGTGGGGCTGGCGGGGCGGCCACATGCGCAAAGGAATCAATGACTCATCAGCACCGGCAGGGTCATGTGCTTCAGGATGTGCCGGGTGCCCGCACCCTTGAAGAAGGGCAGGTGATAGCCGCCATGGCCGCCCATGACCAGCAGGTCGCAGCCCTGGTCGAAGGTGCGCGACAACAGCAGGTCCATGACGCCGATGTCTTCGCCGGCCAGCACTTCGCGGGTCACCTTGGCGCCGTGCTGGGTCAGGTGCTCGACGATGTTCAAGGGCGGCAGCACGGTGTCGGGGGCGCGTTGCTGGGCGCGGACCGAAACGATTTCCACCATGTCGGCGCCTTCCAGCAGCGGCATGGAATCGTGCAGGGCGCGGGACGCCTCGCGGCCGCCGTTCCACGCCACCATGACGTTGGTGCCGATGGTCGGATAGGTGTCCACCGCCGGCAGGATCAACACCGGGCGGCCCGATTGCAGCACCAATTGCTCGATCAGGTCCTCGGGGGCGTCCTTGCCGTCATGATGCTGGCCGACGATGACCAGGTCGTGGAACCGCGCGGCGATGGCGGTTTCCGCCAGGACGTGGCTTTGCTCGCCATGGGCCAGCCGCCACCAGCGGCTGACGATGCCCAGATCCTTGACGGTGTCGGTGAATTGGCGTTCCGATTCCGCCGCCGCCGCCTCGAAGGCTTCCGAGCCGCGGC
>JAIWOG010000005.1 GCA_020217035.1 Magnetospirillum sp.
GGGCGATGACCGCCAGACCTTGATTTTCGGCCCGGGCGAACAGGCCGGTCAGACGGCCGCCGAAGCGCTTGGCCAACTCGCCCGCCGCCTTGATGCGGATGGGGTCGCGATGGCCGCCATCCAGGTGAACCAGGATGTCCTTGTACATGGATGTCTCCTTAGGCCTCGATGCCGCGCTTCTTCAGGAACGGGCGCAGCACGCCGACGATGCCGGCCCGGAAGGCGAGCACGCAGATGACGAAGATGACGCCCTGGATGATGGTCACCCAAGATCCCAAGGTGGCGAAGTAGTTCTGGATGGTCACCACCAGATAGGCGCCGGCGGTGGGGCCGAAAATGGTGCCGACGCCGCCCAGCAGGGTCATCAGCACCACCTCGCCGGATGCGTGCCAGTGCACGTCGGTCAGCGACGCCAACTGGAACACCAGGCTTTTCACCGACCCGGCCGTGCCCGACAGCGCCGCCGAGATGATGAAGGCGATCAGCTTGTAGCGGTCCACCTGATAGCCCAGCGAGATGGCGCGGGGCTCGTTGTCGCGGATGGCCTTCAAAACCTGGCCGAAAGGCGAGTTCACCACCCTGTACAGGAAGAACAGCGCCAAGGCGAAGACACCGAACACGAAGTAATACATGTTCAGGGTGTCGGACAGGTCGATCACGCCGAACAGATGGCCGCGCGGCACGCCCTGGATGCCGTCCTCGCCGTGGGTGAACGGGGCCTGCAACGCCACGAAGTACATCAACTGGGCCAAGGCCAGGGTGATCATGGCGAAGTAGATGCCCTGGCGGCGGATGGCCAGCCAGCCGACCACCGCACCCATGCCGGCGGCGCAGAAGGTGCCCAGAAGCACGGCGATTTCCGGGGTCAGCCCCCATTCCTTGGCGGCGTGGGCGGTGATATAGGCCGACCAGCCGAAGAACATGGCGTGCCCGAAGGACAGCAAGCCGACATAGCCCAACAGCAGGTTGAAGGCGGCGGCGAACAGGGCGAAGCACAACCCCTTCATCAGGAACACCGGATAGACGGCGAAGGGGGCGATCAGGCCCACGGCCAGCAGGATGCCGACGAAGATGGCCTGGCGCGACACGCCCTTGTTCGGACCGGTTGCGGAAGACGTCACGGAATTGGTGGTCATGGGTTCAGGCTCCCTTGCCGAACAGGCCGGCGGGCTTGATCAGCAGCACCACGACCATGACCATGAAGATCACGGTGGAAGCCGCTTCCGGATAGATCACCTTGGTCAGGCCCTCCAACAGGCCCAGCATGAAGCCGGTGACGATGGAGCCCATGATCGAGCCCATGCCGCCGATCACCACCACGGCGAACACCACGATGATCAGGTTCGATCCCATCAGCGGGTTGACCGAATAGATGGGGGCGGCCAGCACGCCGGCGAAAGCGGCCAAGGCGACGCCGAAACCATAGGTCAAGGTGATCATGATGGGGACGTTGATGCCCATGGCTTGCACCAGGGCCGGATTCTCGGTGGCGGCACGCAAATACGCGCCCAGCTTGGTCTTCTCGATCAACAGCCAGGTGCCGACACACAGCACCAGCGAGGCGATCACCACCCAGGCGCGATAGATCGGCAGGTACATGAAGCCCAGGTTCCAGCCGCCGGCCAGTTCCTTGGGCACCGCGTAGGGGATGCCGGAAATGCCGTAAAGTTGGCGGAAGATGCCTTCGATGATCAGCGCCAGGCCGAAGGTCAACAGCAGGCCGTACAGGTGGTCCAGCTTGTAGAGACGCGACAGCATGGTGCGTTCCAGCACGATGCCGATTGCGGCCACCACCAGCGGTGCCAGAGCCAGGGCCACCCAGTAATTGGCGCCCATGTAGGTGAGCCCCAGCCAGGCGACGAAGGCGCCCATCATGTACTGGGCCCCGTGCGAGAAGTTGATGATGTTCAAGAGGCCGAAGATCAACGCCAGGCCCAGACTGAGCACGGCGTAGAAGGCGCCGTTGATCAGCCCCAGCAACAACTGGCCGAAAAGGGCGGCCGTGGGAATGCCGAACAAGGTCATCATGTGGCTAGGTCTCTTTCGTGACTAAAGTGCCGGTGGCGGAAGGAAGGGCCGCCGGGCGGCGGCCCTTCCGATCGCATGCCGGTCTTACTTCTTGACCAGATCGCACTTGCTGTCGGCCAGCGGCTGATACGCGTCGTCGCCGGGGATGGTGCGCACGATGTTGTAATAGTCCCAAGCACCCTTGGAATCAGCGGGCTTCTTCACCTGGGCCAGGTACATGTCGTGGACCATGCGGCCGTCGGCGCGAATCTTGCCGTTGATGGCGAAGCCCGAAACGTCCTTGATCGGCAAAGCGCGCATCTGGTCGGCGACCTTCATGCCATCGTCGGTCTTGGCGGCGGCCAGGGCCTTCAGGTAGTGCATGACCGACGAATAGGTGCCGGCATGGACCATCGAGGGCATCTTGCCGTCCATCTTGGCCGACCAACGCTTGGACCAGGCGCGGGTTTCGTCGTCACGGTTCCAGTAATAGCCGGTGGTCATCATCATGCCTTGGGCGGTTTCCAGGCCCAGCGAGTGGACGTCGGTGATGAACACCAGCATGCCGGCCAGCGACTGGCCGCCCTGGGTGATGCCGAATTCCTTGGCTTGCTTGATGGCGTTGATGGTGTCGGCGCCGGCATTGGCCAGACCGATGATCTGGGCGCCCGAAGCCTGGGCCTGCAGCAGGAAGGACGAGAAGTCCGAGTTGGGGAACGGATGGCGCACCGCACCCTTGATCTCGCCGCCATTGGCCTTGACCACACGCTCGGTCTGGGCCTGCAAATCGTGGCCGAAGGCGTAGTCGGCGGTCAGGAAGTACCAGGACTTGCCGCCGTTCTTGACCACGGCGTTGGCGGTGCCGTTGGCGAGCGCGGCGGTGTCGTAGGTCCAGTGGAAGCCGGTGGGCGAGCACTTGGCGTTGGTCAGCGCGGTGGAGGCGGCACCCGACACCAGGTCGATCTTGCCCTTTTCCTTGGACACTTCGCGCACGGCGATGGCGGCGGCGGTGGTCACCAGCTCGGCGATGGCGTCGACCTGTTCGGCGTCATACCACTTGCGGGCGATGGAGGACGCGATGTCGGCCTTGTTCTGGTGGTCGGCCGAGACGATTTCCACCGGCACGCCGTTGACCTTGCCGCCGAAATCTTCCACGGCCATTTGCGCGGCGACGATGGCGCCCTTGCCGGCCAGGTCCGAATAGGTGCCCGACAGATCGGTCAGCACGCCGATCTTGATCTTGCTGTCGGAATACTGGGCTTGGGCCTGGGCCGCGGTCAAAGCGGTCAGGGCGACGGCGCCGATCAAAGCTTTCTTCAACATAGAATGTCCTCCCGTTGGATTTATTGGCAGACGGTTTTCTTGGTAAAGGCGGTCAAACGCCCAGATACCCCTTGAGCTTCGCCATGTTGCTGGTCAGCTCGGCGTTGGGGATCATGTCGATGACATGGCCGTGTTCGACCACGTAATGGCGGTCGGCGACGGTGGCGGCGAAGTGGAAGTTCTGTTCCACCAGCAAGATGGTGAAGCCCCGTTCCTTGAGCTTCCTGATGATGTCGCCGATGTGCTGGACGATGACCGGGGCCAGGCCCTCGGTGGGTTCGTCCAGCAACAGCATGGTGGCGCCGGTGCGCAGGATTCGGGCGATGGCCAGCATCTGCTGTTCGCCGCCCGACAGCTTGGTGCCCTGGCTGCCGCCGCGTTCCAGCAGGCGCGGAAACAGGTCGTAGACCTCGGCCAGCGGCAGGCCGCCAGGCTTGACGATGGGCGGCAGCACCATGTTTTCCTTGACGGTCAAGGACGAGAAGATGCCGCGTTCCTCGGGACACAACGCCACGCCAAGCCGCGCGATCTTGTTGGACGACAGGTTGATGGTCTCGACCCCTTCGAAGGTAATCGAGCCCTTGCGCTTGCCCACCATACCCATGACCGACTTCATGGTGGTGGTCTTGCCGGCGCCGTTGCGGCCCAGCAGGGTGACGACCTCGCCCTTGTGAACCTCGAAGTTCATGCCGTGCAGGATGTGGGACTCGCCGTACCAGGCCTCGAGTCCGTCGACCTTCAGCAAGGCGCTGGATTCGTTACGCATGGCTGCCCACTCCGTGTCCCATGTAAGCCTCGATCACTTCCGGATTTTGCGAGATTTCGCTGTACGGGCCTTCGGCCAGAACCTTGCCCAACTTCAACACCGTGATGGTGTCCGACAAATCGGCGACCACCGACAGGTTGTGCTCGACCATCAGGATGGTGCGGTCCTTGGAGACGCGGCGGATCAACTCGGCGGTGCGGGCCACGTCCTCGGTGCCCATGCCGGCCATGGGCTCGTCCAGCAACAGCATTTCCGGTTCCAGCGCCAAGGTGGTGGCGATCTCCAGGGCGCGTTTGCGGCCATAGGACAATTCGCCGGCGGGGATGTCGCGATATTCCAGCACGCCCACATCTTCCAGCAATTGCTCGGCGCGGTCGTTCAACTCGGCCAGGCTGGTGTCCGACTTCCAGAAATGGAACGAGGTGCCCAATTTCCGCTGCAACGCCACGCGGACGTTTTCCAGGGCGGTCAGGTGACCGAACACCGCCGAGATCTGGAAGCTGCGCACCATGCCAAGCTGGGCGATGTCGGCGGGCGCCGTGTTGGTGATGTCACGACCGTTCAGCAAGATGGTGCCGCGAGACAGCGGCAGGAACTTGGTGATCAGGTTGAAGCAGGTGGTCTTGCCGGCGCCGTTGGGGCCGATCAGCGCATGGATGGTATGGCGCTTGACCTTCAGGTTGACGTCGGAAACGGCGACGAATCCCTTGAATTCCTTGGTCAGGTTCTTTGTCTCGACGATGTAATCGTCAGCCATGCATGCCTCCCGGTTTGGCCCGCCTGGTGTCCTGCCGTGGCTGCGGCGGGAAGCGGGGTTTGGGATGGGTTATGCGGTTTTCGCAGACCACCCATCTACTTTTGTCGATATTAAGGCCATGCTCGGCAGCGCTTGTCAAATGAGACTTTGAAAAAACTGCTTACAAACATTCCATTCAATTAGTAAAGAAAGGGCACAATTCGTTACAATTCGTCATCATTGAATAAAGATTAAGTCGTCAATTCATGTCTTTGAAGTAGAAATACATGACCTAGTGTTTCGTTTCGTATTCGTTTATGAAATCAACTCACTACCCTGGAAATCCGAAAGCATCAAGGCCATATGTTTGCTCAATATGGGGAGCCCTGATTTGTCCGCCAAGTCCATGCACGTGCAAGAAAATCACTTCCGCATGTTGGAATTGCGGCTTTGGTTGCTGTTGGCGGTCGCTGCCCTGGCGGTGGCCGGGGGATTGGCCTTGGGTCTGGCCTTGGCGCGGACCCCCGGCATCCAGGATGTCCTGCCCTCGGGGCCGGCCTTCTTCCACAAGGCGCTGGTCACCCATGTGGTGTTTTCTTTCCAGGTCTGGCTGCTGACCATGTTGGCGGCTCTGGCGGCCACCGGCGCCGCGCATCCTGGCTCCGGATTGCTGGGTCTCGGCTTGGCCGCTATCGGCGTGGCGCTGATGCTGGCGGTGACCCTGGCCGGTTGGGGCGAGGCGTCGTTGAACAATTACGTGCCGGTCCTGGATCATCCGCTTTATTTCGTCGGCCTGGGGCTGGTGGGGGCCGGGGTGGCGGCGGCGCTGTGGCGGCCGGGCACCGGGCTGGCGGCCGTCGGCTGGTGTTATGGCGTGGCGCTGGCGTGTTTCGCCGTGGCCGTTTGGCGGTTGCCGGCCGAGTTGGATCCGGCCTTCCGCCTGGAACGGCTGTTCTGGGGCGGCGGCCATGTGCTGCAATTCGTCAACACGGGCCTGGTGATGGCGGCTTGGCAAATCCTGGCCGGACATCGGCCGACACTTTTGTCGCGCTTGGCCTTTGGCCTGCTGGCTTTGGGCGCCAGCGCGGCGCTGGTGGTCGAAATCCGCTTCGACCCGCAGGGGCTGGCCTGGCGCCAGGCTTACACCGACCTTCTTTGGTACATGCTGCCGCTGCCGCCGGTGCTGCTGGCCGTCGACGTGCTGGCCGGGGCTTGGCGCCGGCTGGACTGGCATTCGCTGGCCGGCTGGGCCTTGCTGGCCTCGTGGCTGGTCTTCGCCCTGGGCGGCGGCGCTGGCTTCGCCCTGGGGGCGGGCGACACCCGCACGCCGTCGCATTACCACGCGATGATCGGCGGCGTGAACGTCGCCTTGATGGGGATGGTCTTGTGCGTGTTGCTGCCGCGTTTGCAACGTCCCGTCGCCGCGTCGCGCTTGCCGCGCTGGCAAATCGGGCTTTATGGCGGCGGCCAATTGCTGCACGCCTTGGGCTTCTATCTGGCCGGAATGGCGGGCGTCGCCCGCAAGACCGCCGGTGCCGAACAAGGGCTGGACAGCGCCTTCAAGCTGGTGTCCATGGGGGTGGTGGGGCTGGGCGCCGCCGTGGCGGTGCTGGGGGGAATCCTCTTCGTCGGCCAGGTGCTGGCCCGGCTGGTGCGCCATGATTAGGGTGGTTATGGCCGGCTTGGCGTTCCTGGCCCTGGCGGCGTGGTGGCCGGGATGGCGCGGCGGCGAGCAGCCGTTGGGGCAAGCGGTGGACCCGGCAGCCTTCGTCGCCGAAACCGAGGCTTTCGCCACCCGCCATCAAGCGGGACAGACGGTGCGGCCACCGCCCGGTGCGGTCCCCCTCTTGGCCCGTCGCTTCGAATTCTGGCCGCCCCTTGCGCTTGATCCGGGCGAAAGCTATCGCTTGCGCCTGATGGCCCAGGACAGCGTGCATTCGGTGGCGGTGAACGGCCGCGAAATGCTGCTGGTGCCGGGCCATGTCCAGGACATCGACGTGGCCCCCGGCGACCAGTTGGAACTGCGTTGCAACGAATATTGCGGGCTGGGCCACAACCGCATGCGGCTGAAACTCTACTGAGCCGCCGCGCAGCGTTGGCGCAATGATGCGACGTCGTCGATGCGCACCGAATTGCCTTCGGTGCTGACCCCCATGTCGCGCAGCCGCGCCAGCACGCGGGACAGGCTTTCGCGCCGGATGCCGACCCGGCTGGCCAGGATTTCCTTGTTGAAGGGCAGGGACACCACAGCCTGGCCGGCATGGGCGTCGGTCAGCGCCAGCAGGAACTCGGCCACCCGTTGCCAGGGCGGAATCTGCTTCAGATGGTGGATTTCCGACGCCAAGCGCTGGTGCCAGCGGCACATGCCGGCCAGCATGCGGTATCCCACCACCGGGTCCGACTTCAAGGTGGCGACGAAGGCGCGGCGGCCGACGCGGATCAGGGTGGCGTCCTCGATCACCTCGGCGTGCAGCGGGAAGACGCTGTCGGACAGCATGGCGGCCTCGCCGAAGGACGACACCGGGGTGAACACCTCGACGATGCTTTCCCGTCCGTCAGGGGTCAGCGCCGACAGCTTCACCTGGCCGTCCAGCACGATGTAGAAGCAATCGGCCGGCGCGCCTGCGGAAAACAGCAAGGATCGCCGTTCCAAGGCCAAGGCGGTGGAATCGGCCATCAGCCGTTCCAGCACGTCGTGATCCAATCCGCTGAACAACGGCAGCGCCATCACCTGTTTGGCCAGGGCCGGGCCGGCGGCGCGGTGGCGCGGCAACTGGGCTTGCGCCTTGGAACATTCGGGTTTGGGCACCAGGCACAGAATGCGGCAGGGGCAGGTCATGGCGTTTCTCCGTCCCACGGCATGTCCAGGGCTTCCACCAGCGAACGCAGGTTTTCCAAATCGGCGATCAGCACCCGGTCGCCGCGGCCCGATTCGACACCGATGTCGCGCAGCTTGGCGAAGGCGCGGGACAAGGTGGCGGGTTCCATGCCCAAGCGGTCGGCCAGCAGGCGCTTCTCGAACGGCAGCTTGACCTCGATGGCGCCGTCCCGACGATCGGCGGCCAGGGCACACAAATAGCTGGCCAATCGTTCGGTGGTGGATTGCAGCTTCAGTTCGGTGATTTCCTTGACCAAGCCGTGCAGGCTGCCGGCCATTTCGGCGATCATCGCCAGCATCAGGTCGAAATGGCTGTCCAGATAGGTGGTCAGCGCGTGGCCACGGATGGCGACGACACGGCCTTGTTGCACGCATTGCGCGGTGGCGGCGTGGGATGAGCCGGGGATCAGCGAATCAGCCCCCACCGCCATGCCGGCGGACAGATGGGCCAGCACTTCCGCTGGGCAGCCGGGGCGATGCACCGCCAGTTCCACTTGCCCGTTCATCAAGACGTACAGATGGGTGGCGTCGTCGCCTTGCGCGAACAGAACCTGGCCAGCCGCCATGGTCCGGCAGGGATCGGCGTCCAAAAGCCCGGTCAGGTCGGCTTCCGGCACCGTGGCGAAGACGGGATGTCGTCTTAGCGTGGCGATCGCTTCGGTTCGCATGTTGGCTACCCCCGTAACCGGAAACCCCCGATGACGGCACAGTGACTTTTCTGCGTGTCGGTGCCCTTGACTTTCGTCAGGCACGAAAAAACCCCCGGAGAGACAGGCTCTCCGGGGGGCAAGGAGGGAGGGGCTTTAAGAGTTGCCCGTGCCGGGCTGCTCAATTGCCGCTCGGGCTTAATAGATGTCGTGCTGGGTGTTCTTGACGTTGAACTTGCCGGTGGGCGTGATCAGCTTGGGATCCTTGATCACCGCCTTCATCTTCCGGGTCTTGTCGTCCAGGATGACGATGGCCGAGGGTTCGGTCTTGCCGGCCCACAGCGAGAACCAGACTTCGTCGCCGGCTTCGTTGTATTCGGCATGGACGGTGCGCTTGACCGCCTTGCTTTCCGGCAGGCCGGCCATCTTGGCGACGTTGATCACCTCGGGGCCCTTGTCCAGGTTGTTGATGTCGTAGACGGTCACCGACTCGGCGGCTTCGCGTTCCGGCATCAAAGGCGCGTCGGCCCACAGATTGCTGGACTTGGGATGGGTCTTGACGAACAACGAACCCGAACCGTGGTTCTTCAGTTCCTGAACCACCTTCCAGGCGCTTTCCGGATGCTTTTCCGGATCGGTGCCGATCAGGGTGATGACGTCGGCGCCCAGGTGCGAGGTGGCCCAGACCGGTCCGAACTTGGGATGGACGAAGTTGGCGCCACGGCCCGGATGGGGCTTGGCCTTGGTGTCGACCAGGGCGGCCAGCTTGCCTTCCTTGGTGTCGACCACCGCGACCTTGTTCGACGCGTTGGCGGCCACCAGGAAGTAACGCTTGGACGCGTCCCAACCGCCGTCATGCAGGAACTTGGCGGACTCGATGGTCACTTCCTTCAGGTTCTTGATGTCGGTGTAGTCCACCAGCTTGATCAGGCCGGTTTCCTTCACGTTGACCACGAATTCCGGCTTGATCTGAGAGGCGACGATGGAGGCCACGCGCGGTTCGGGGTGGTATTCGCCCTCGATGGTGTTGCCGCGGGTGGAAACGATCTTCAGCGGTTCCAGGGTCAGGCCGTCCATGATCACGTATTGCGGCGGCCAATAGGAACCGGCGATGGCGTACTTGTCCTCGTAGCCCTTGAACTTCGAGGTTTCCACCGAACGGGCGTCCAGACCGGTCTTGATGGTGGCCACCACTTGCGGCTTTTCCATCCAAAGGTCGATCAGGTCCAGCTTGCCGTCGCGGCCGATGACGTAGACATAGCGGCCCGAATAGGACAGGCGCGAGATGTGCACGGCATAGCCGGTTTTCACGATGTTCCAGATCTTCTTGGTGTCGCCGTCGATGAGCGCCACTTCGCCCGAATCGCGCAAGGTGACCGAGAAGACGTTGTCCAGGTTGACGTTGTTCATCTTCTTGGTGGGGCGCTTGTCCACCGGGATGATGACCTGCCACGAGCCCTTCATCGCCTGCATGCCCCATTCCGGCGGCGATTCCGGGGCTTGCTGGATGTAGGTGGCCATCATCTTGATCTCATCCTTGGTCAGGATGTCGTCGAAGTTGACCATGCCGCCTTCGGTGCCGTTGGCGATGATCTTTTCCAGGCGCTGTTGGCCCAGCTTGCTGGTGGCGGCCGGTTCCAGGT
>JAIWOG010000006.1 GCA_020217035.1 Magnetospirillum sp.
TCTTGCCGGTGGCGCCCTTGCGCAACACGCCATGGCAGCCGGCGCAACGCTCGAAGTAAATCTTGCCGGCCGCCGCCTTCTGTTCGGCGGTCAAAGTCGGTTCGTTGGCGAAGGCGCCAGTCGCCATGGCTATCGGCATCACCGACAGCAACAGGGCGTTCCTCAGTCCCTTCAACATCCCTAATCCTCCACTTGATGAAGTGAATGCGCCGCTCCCCCCTAACCGAGAGCTCAGCGTATCGAGTGAAGCCACATTGGGCGCGTGGAGGGCCGGCGACTTTAACCAAAGTCAAATGGCGGCCGGAAAAGTCGCCGCCCGCGTATATCAGGACTTGCTGTGGAAATCGTCAAATTGACCAAGGTCACAAAGCTGACCCCGCCGCTGGGGATAGGGTCCGCGGATCGGCCGTGATTGGCCTTTCCGCTGTTTGTCCAACGTCAAGTTCCAGCCCAGGGGGGCGTGTTACAAGCGCCGACAGTTGCTGGACCAAGAGGAGACCCTCGGGGTAACGCCATGGCTTCCAAACCGTCATTGTTCAGCCGGCTCGGCAAGATGAAAATACTGGGGGCGTCCCTGTTCGGGGCGGCGGTTATTTTCGTCGGCGGCATCGTCTTCTGGGGCGCCTTCAACACCGCCATGGAAGCCACCAACACCATGGAGTTCTGCATTTCGTGCCACGAAATGAAGGACAACGTGTACCAAGAGTATACGAAGACCATTCACTACACCAATCGCTCGGGCGTCCGCGCCGGCTGCCCCGACTGCCACGTGCCCAAGGATTGGGTGCACAAGGTGGCCCGCAAGGTCCAAGCCTCGAACGAGCTTTATCACAAGGTCCTGGGCTCGGTTTCCACGCCCGAGAAGTTCAACGCCAAGCGGCTTGAGATGGCCAAGCGCGAATGGGCCCGCATGAAGGGCTCGGATTCGCGGGAATGCCGCAACTGCCACGCTTTCGACCAGATGGATCCGGAAAAGCAGAAGCAGCGGGCCCGCAAGCAGCACCAGAACGCCCAGGCCGAGGGGATGACCTGCATCGACTGCCACAAGGGTATTGCCCACAAGCCGGTGCACGAAGACCTGGAAGACGAAGAGAACGCCAAGGAGTAAGACAGATGACCTATCGGAGCGCGTTGAAGACTTTGAGTGTCGCCGCTTGTGCCTTGACCTTGGGGGCAGGGTCGGCTTGGGCGGCTGGCAAGACCATCGACTGGGCCAAGGTGCCCGAAGCCAAGACCGTGCTGTTCTATCCGGGTCAGACCTCGTACGAGTGGATCCAGACCGGCACCGACCACGGCGGGGCGCGTTCGTTCCTGAAGAAGGGCGACAATTGCGCCGGCTGCCATTCGGAAGAAACCAATGACATGGGCAAGAAGATGGTCACCGGCCAAAAGGCCGAGACCTCGGTCATTCCCGGCAAGCGGGCGTCCATTCCGCTGACCATCAAGGCGGCCTATGATTCCGACACCCTTTACATGCGTTTCGCCTTCCCGGCCGGCCCCCACAACGCGGTGCCCTTCGCCCAGGGCGGCAAGATGGACGCCGACAACGAAATCAAGCTGGCGATGATGATCGACGGCGGCAAGGTGGAGAAGGCGGCGCAATCGGGCTGCTGGGCCAGTTGTCACCACGACGCCCGCGACATGCCGTCGGCGCCGAAGAAGGAAGCCTTGGGCGCCGCCAAGGGTGTCGACACCAGCCACGGCTATGTCACCAAGTATCTGCCGGAAAGCCGCACCGCCATTTCCTTGAAGGACGAACCGCGCGGCGGCTGGGACAAGGTCAAGCCTCAGGCCGAGTTGGACGCCCTGTTGAAGGACGGCGCCTTCCTGGACCTGGCCCGTTACAAAAGCGGCAAGGGCGGCGTGTCGGAAGACGGCTACGTCCTGGCCGAGCGGGTGCTGAAGGAAAATGCCGGCGCCACCTTCACCGGCAAGAAGGAAGGCGACCAGTGGGTGGTCACCATGAGCCGCAAGCTGAAATCGGGCCAGCCCGGCGACGTCGCCCTGGAAGACGGCAAGACCTACACCGTCGGCTTCGCCGTGCATGACGACTTCGTCGCCGGCCGCTTCCACCACGTTTCGGTGGACATGCGTCTGGGTCTGGGGGCGTCGGGACCGGACGTCGAGATCAAGGCGGCCAAGCAGTAAATCCGAATCACCGCCCCCGGAATTGTCCGGGGGCGGGTTTTGGGCGATGACATGGGGGAACAGGTCATGGCAGGCAAGGTCACTTTGGTAGGAGCCGGTCCGGGCGACCCGGAATTGCTGACGCTGAAGGCGGCCCGCCTGATCGCGGCGGCCGAGGTGGCGGTTTATGACCGATTGGTGGCCGATGCGGTCCTTGACCTGCTGCCGCCCAAGTGCCACCGCATCGATGTCGGCAAGGAAACCGGCCGTCATTCGGTGCCCCAGCACGAGATCAATTCCATCTTGGTGGAACTGGGCCAAGCCGGCCGCCAAGTGGTGCGTCTGAAGGGCGGCGACCCCTTCATTTTCGGTCGCGGCGGCGAAGAAGCCCTGGCCCTGGCCCAGGCCGGCATCGCCTTCGAGGTGGTGCCCGGCATCACCGCCGCCGCCGGCTGCGCCGCCATGGCCGGCATCCCGCTGACCCATCGCGGGGTGGCGCAAGGCTTGCGGCTGTTGACCGGCCACCGACAGGACGACCGGGACCTGGATTTCGATTGGGTCCGGCTGGCCGACCCCGATTGCACCTTGGTGGTGTACATGGGGGTGGCCAGCGCGGAACGTCTCGTCGGGGGGCTCCGGGGCGCGGGCCTACCCGGCGAGACGCCCGTCGCCATCATCGAACGCGGCACCACGCCCGACCAGCGCACCTTGTTCACCACTTTGGTCGATCTGCCCGCCGACATGGAACGCTGGCAACCCAAGCCGCCATCCCTGCTGATCATCGGCAAGGTGGCGGGCATGGCCCTGCTTCCGCATAACCAGCCCTTGCACCGCGAGGCGGCGCAATGAAACGCCTGGCCACCCTGTTGCTGTGTGTCGCGGCTCCGGCCGTGTTTTTTCTGTTGGCGGCTTCGCCTGCCGGGGCGTCGGAACCCGACGCGGCGCGCAAGCTGCAACTGGATTCCTTGCTGAACCAGGATTGCGGGTCGTGTCACGGCATGACCTTGAAGGGCGGCTTGGGCTCGCCCTTGACCCTGGATGCCATGCGGGCCCAGGACGACGACACCTTGCTTTACACCATTCTGGAAGGGCGGCCGGGAACCCCGATGCCGCCGTGGAAGATGATGCTTTCGGAAGCCGACGCCCGCTGGCTGGTGCGTCGCCTGAAAGGGGATGTCCCATGAAAAAGCTTCTGTGCGCTGCCCTTTTGCTGGGCTTGGGCGCCTGCGCCCCCCAAATGCGGGCCACCGGCGACCTGGGGCTGGTGGTGGAACGCGCCGATGGCCGCCTGCAAATGGTGGAAACCACCCATTCCACGGCGTTGGCGTCCATATCGGGTTTGGGCGATCTGTCCCACGCCTCCATCGTCTATTCCCGCGACGAACGCTTCGCCTTCGTCTTCGGCCGCGACGGCGGCCTGACCAAGGTGGACATGCTGCGGGCCGAAATCGTCGGCCGGGTGGTGCAGTCGGGCAATTCCATCGGCGGCGCCATCTCGCAGGACGGCACGCTGGTGGCGGTGGCCAACTACACGCCGGGCGGGGTCAAGGTGTTCGATTCCGCCACCCTGGACCTGGTCGCCGACATCCCGGCCATCGGCGCCGACGGTGCGGCGTCCAAGGTGGTGGGGCTGGAAGACGCGCCGGGCAATTTGTTCGCCTTCTCGCTGTACGAAGCCGGTGAAATCTGGCTGCTGGACATGAAGGACCGGGCCAAGCCGGGCTTGCGCAAGTTCACCGCTGTCGGCAAGCAGCCCTATGACGCCCTGGTCACCGAGGACGGCCGCTATTACATGGCCGGGCTGTTCGGCGAGGACGGCATCGCCCTGCTGGATCTGTGGAACCCCGACCGGGGCGTGCGCCGCATCCTGGACCATTACGGCCGCGGGCAAGAGGCGCTGCCGGTCTACAAGATGCCGCATCTGGAAGGCTGGGCGGCGTCGGGCAACCTGGCGTTCCTGCCGGCCATCGGCCGCCACGAGGTGCTGGTGGTCGACATGACCACCTGGCGCGAGGTCGGCCGCGTCCCCGTCGCCGGCCAGCCGGTTTTCGCCATGCTGCAACCGGGCGGGCGGCGCCTGTGGGTCAACTTCGCCCTACCCGACAACGGTAAGGTTCAGGTGGTGGACGTGCCCAGCCTGAAAGTGGTCAAGACCATCGAGCCGGGCCAGGCCATCCTGCACATGGAATTCACCCCGCGCGGCGAGCGCGTCTGGCTGTCGGCGCGGGATTCCGACCAGGTCAGCGTCTGGGACACCGAAAGCCTGACCAAGGTGACGGAACTGCCGGCGGCCAAGCCGTCGGGCATCTTCTTCACCGCCCGCGCCCATCGCATGGGGCTGTGACCATGGACAGCATCGACCGCCGCCTGTTGGACGACTACCAGCACGACTTGCCGTTGGACCCGCGTCCCTTCGCCGCCATCGGCCGCGACCTGGGCATCGCCGAGGACGAGGTCATCGCCCGCCTGGACCGCCTGCGCCAGCACGGCACCGTCAGCCGGGTCGGCGCCGTGGTCCGTCCCAACGTGGCCGGCGCCTCGACCCTGGCCGCCATGGCGGTGCCGGTCGAATGGCTGGAACGGGTGGCGGCGCTGGTTTCGGCGTACCCCGAGGTCAACCACAATTACCAGCGCGACCACCGCCTGAACCTGTGGTTCGTGGTCGCCTGTGCCGACCGCGCAGGCGTCGCCATGGTGTTGCTGGACATTTCGCGTCGCACCGGGCTCGAGGTTCTGGACCTGCCCATGCTGGAACATTTCCACATCGATCTGGGGTTCGGACTGCAATGGACGTGAACGACCGCGAACTGGCGTTGATCAGCGCCCTGTCGGGCGGGCTGGAACTGTGCGCCGCGCCCTATGCCCGGCTGGGGCTGGTGGTGGGGATGAGCGAGGCCGAGGTGATCGCCACCTTGTCCGCCTTGCGCGAACGCGGGATCATTCGCCGCCTGGGGGTCATCGTGCGGCACCACGAACTGGGCTATCGCGCCAACGCCATGGTGGTGTGGGACGTCCCCGACCATCAGGTGGGCGAGGTGGGGCGCCGTTTGGGGCAATGCCCGGAAGTGACGCTGTGCTATCGTCGGCCGCGCCGCCTGCCGGACTGGCCGTTCAACCTGTTCACCATGGTGCATGGCAAGGACCGCGCCGAGGTCGAAGCCGCCATCGCTGGCATGGCCGTCCGCGAGGGGGTTGACCATTATCCCCGCCACGCGCTGTTTTCGCTGAAGCGTTTCAAGCAATGCGGCGCCCGCTATTCGCAGCGTCAGGCGGCGGAGTAGGGGGGATGGACGACACCGACCGCGCCATCGTCAACGCCCTGCAAGGCGGCTTTCCGCTGTCCGAGACGCCTTTCGCCGACGCCGCCAAGGCTTTGGGTCTGACCCCCGAGCAGTTGATCACCCGCATTCGGGTGATGAAGGAACAAGGGGTGTTGTCGCGCTTCGGCCCCATGTACAACGCCGACCGCTTCGGCGGCCACAACACCCTGGTGGCCATGAGCGTGCCGCCCGACCGCTTCGACGAAGTCGCCGAAATCGTCAATTCTTTCCCCGAGGTGGCGCATAATTACCAGCGCGACCATCACCTCAACATGTGGTTCGTCATCGCCGCCGACAGCCGCGAGCGGGTGGCCCGGGTCTTGACCGAAGTCCAGGACCGCACCGGCCTTCCCGCGCACGATATGCCCAAGCTCACCGAGTTCCATATCGGCCTGAAGTTCGAGGCATGACGCAAATCCTGGACGACATCGACCGCGCCATCATCGTCGCCACCCAAGACGGCTTGCCGTTGGTGGAGCGGCCCTATGATGTGGTGGCCGAACAAGTAGGGATCGATGGCGCCGAGCTCAGGCGCCGCATGGCCGCCATGCTGGACAGCGGCGTGATCCGCCGCGTCGGCTTGGTGCCCAACCATTATGCCCTGGGTTACGCCTGGAACGGCATGACCGTGTGGGACGTGGCCGATGACGACGTGGCGGCGGCCGGCGCCGCGCTGTGCAGCTTGGGTTTCGTCAGCCATTGCTATGAACGGCCGCGCCTGCTGCCCGACTGGCCCTACAATTTGTTCGCCATGATCCACGCCAAGCGCAAGGACGACGCCGACCAGTTGGTGGCCCGCGCCGCCGCCGCCCTGGGGGGGATGAATCGGGGGCACCGGGTGCTTTATTCCACCCGCATCCTGAAGAAGACCGGCCTGCGTTTGAAAGGGGGAGGGGATGTTCCGCCTAAGCCAGTTCCTGCGCGAGCTTGAAGCGCCCACGCCAGTCCAGCCCCGGCGCAATCCGCCCGGCCCGGTGGTGATCTGGAACCTGATCCGCCGCTGCAATTTGCTGTGCAAGCATTGCTATTCCACCTCGGCCGACAAGGATTTCGCCGGCGAGCTTTCTTTCGACGAAGTGTGCGCGGTGATGGACGACTTGCGGGCGTTCAAGGTGCCGGCGTTGATCCTGTCGGGCGGCGAGCCGTTGCTGCGTCCCGACATCTTCGACATCGCGACTTATGCCAAGAAACTGGGCTTCCCGTCGCTGTCGCTGTCGTCCAACGGCACCTTGATCACCGCTGACCTGGCCGAGCAGATTGCCGCCGTCGGTTTCGACTATGTGGGCGTGTCGCTGGACGGCATCGGTGCCGTCAACGATTCCTTTCGCGGCAAGTCGGGGGCCTATCACGCCGCCCTTGCCGGGTTGCGGCTGTGCCGCGACCGCGGCGTCAAGGTGGGCCTGCGCTTCACCATGACCGCCGAGAACGCCCATCACTTTGCCGACATCCTGAAACTCACCGCCGACGAAGGGGTGGGGAAGTTCTATTTCTCGCATCTGAACTATGCCGGGCGCGGCAACGTCAACCGGGCGGAAGACGCGGCGTTCGCCATGACCCGCCATGCCATGGACACGCTGTTCGACTTCGCCCACGCCCACCCGCAGGTGGAATGCGTCACCGGCAACAACGATGCCGACGGCCCCTATTTCCTGGCCTGGGTCGCCGCCCGCTGGCCCGACAAGGTGGCCCACATCCAGGGCAAGCTGCGGCAATGGGGCGGCAACGCCGCCGGCGTCAACGTCGCCAACATCGACAATCTGGGCTGGGTCCATCCTGACACCATGTGGTGGCACGAACGGCTGGGCAACGTGCGCAAGGTGCCGTTCTCGCAATTGTGGTCCGACCCCCAATCCCCGGTTCTGTCGGGTCTGCGCCCGCATCCACGGGCCTTGACCGGGCGGTGCGGCGGCTGCCGGCATCTGGACATCTGCAACGGCAACAGCCGCGTGCGCGCCGACCGCGCCGGCGGCGACCGCTGGGGCGAGGACCCCGGCTGCTATCTGACCGACAAGGAGGTCGCATGAAACGCCTGCTTCCGCTGGCCCTGGCGCTGCTGGCCGGCCCGGCCTTGGCCGACAACGTCGAACGCCTTTACACCGAAACCTGCGCCGCCTGCCATGGCGCCGACCGCCTGGGCGCCATCGGCCCGGCGCTTTTGCCGGAAAACCTGGGGCGCCTGCGCCAGGCCGAGGCCGAGAAGGTGGTGGCCCATGGCCGCGACGCCTCGCAGATGCCCGGCTTCAAGGACCAACTGAGCGAACAGCAGATCAAGGCGCTGGTCAAATACGTCTATTCCCCGGTGCCGGCGCTGCCGCAATGGGGGGAAGAACAGATCAAGGCGTCGCATTTGCGGGTCACCGACCCGGCCAGCTTGCCGGCCAAGCCGCCATTCAAGGGCGATCCCTTGAACCTGTTCACCGTGGTGGAAGGCGGCGACCACCACGTCAGCATCGTCGACGGCGATTCGATGAAATCGCTGTACCGCTTCCAAAGCCGCTTCGCCCTGCATGGCGGCGCCAAATATTCGCCCGACGGCCGCTTCGTCTATTTCGCTTCGCGCGATGGCTGGGTGTCCAAGGTGGACATGTGGACGGGCAAGCTGATGGCGGAAATCCGCGTCGGCATCAACACCCGCAACGTGGCGGTGTCCGACGACGGCCGTTTCCTGATGGTGGGCAACGTTTTGCCCCACACCCTGGTGGCGCTGGACGCCCGCGACCTGTCCTTGATGCAGGTGATCCCGGTGCAAGGCGACGGCAAGACCAGCCGGGTGTCGGCGGTCTACACCGCGCCGCCCCGGCATTCCTTCGTGGTGGCGCTGCGCGACCTGGAAGAGATTTGGGAAATCCCCTATGCCGACGACGCCGGGCCGGTGATCAATGGCCTGGCCCATTCCCGCGAGCCGGGGCTGGAAGAAGGCGTGATCACCGGCGGCCGTTTCCAGGCTTTGCGCATCCGCACCCCCGACTACCTGGACGATTTCTTCTTCGATCCTGGTTATGAAAAGGTGATGGGGGCGTCGCGCGACGGCAACAAGGGCATGGTGGTGGACCTGGATTTGAAGCGCAAGGTGGCCGATTTGGATTTGGGCGGCATGCCGCATCTGGGATCGGGCATCGTCTTCAAGCAGGGCGGGCGCATGCTGATGGCGACGCCGCATCTGAAGGAGGCCATGGTCAGCGTCATCGACATGGCCACCTGGGAAACCGTCAAGCGTATCCCCACCCTGGGGCCGGGCTTCTTCATGCGTGGGCACGAGAACAGCCCCTATGCCTGGGTCGACGTCTCCATGGGCAAGGAACACCGCGATTCCATGCAGGTCATCGACACGCGGACGCTGGAGATCGTCAAAACCGTCCGCGTGGCACCGGGGCGGCTAACCCGTCACGTGGAATTCAACCGCGATGGGTCCAAGCTGCTGTTGTCGCTGTCCGAAAAGGACGGCGCGGTGATCGTGGTCGATTCCAAGACCTTCGCCGAGGAAAAGCGCCTGCCCATGAATGCCCCCATCGGCAAGTACAACGTCTGGAACAAGATCAGCTATTCCAGCGGCACCTCGCACTGAACGCAAAACGGGCCGGACGACAGTCCGGCCCGCTTCGTCAACTGAACACGTAAAGCACGTGGCGCCATCGCAACAGCTTACGCATTGACGGTAATCGTAGGATCCCAGCGAAAGAACCCTTGCGACACCAGGTTGCCCTGGTCGTCCTGCAGGACGATCTGGAAGGTCAGGCGGTAGTTTTCCACGCCCTTGTTGATGATTTCGGCTTGCAGATAGTAGTAGGACTGGTCCTGCACGGTCCAGGTCGCCGGATTGGTCTCGACCGGAATGGGGGTGGCGCCGTTGCGCACCCGGAACACCGGCGGCGAGGTCACCTGGGTGCCGCTGAACATGTCCAGGGTGTAGGGGATGACGAAAGCCCGGCGCTGGTCGTAAAGGGCGCTGGCGAACCAACGCACCACGTCGTCGCGCACCACGGTGATGTTCAAATCGCCGGTGGCCTGGGTGGTGGGGTTGGTCTTGGTCAGGAAGCGCGGTTCGGTGACCATGTACTGGGTGCCGTGGGCGATGTCCTTCGGATGCTGGGCGTCCTTGCCGCCTTGGCCACCTTGCAGAATGCTGTAGGTGTCGAAGACCATCATGATGTTGACGATAGCCATGCCTGTTCTCCCAAGAGATTCGATAGGTTGTTTATGTGTATATATTACACACGCTAACGTTGCGACTCGTTCGTCCGGGAGTCAACGCTTATAATTGTGACAAATTGAATCGTTACAACGATAAAGTGTATTCGAGGGTAAAAGAAACGGCGGGTGCTACCCCGCCGCTTCCGTTCTTTCCGAAGCCTTATTCCGCCCCTTCCGCCGCCACGTGGCCGTGGGTCTGGGGCTCGGCCGTCTTGGCCCGATCGCTGGCCAGGAAGGTGTAGATCACCGGCAGCACGAACAAGGTGAACAAGGTGCCGATGCTCATGCCGGCGACGATGACGACCGCGATGGAGAATCGGCTGGCGGCGCCGGCACCACTGGCCATCAGCAGCGGGATCAGA
>JAIWOG010000007.1 GCA_020217035.1 Magnetospirillum sp.
CCGGTGACCATGGCCGCGGTGGTCATCAGGATGGGGCGCAGACGCAGACTGGCTGCCACCTGAACCGCCTGCATGCGGGTCAAGCCTTCCTGTTCCTGGCGTTCGCGCGCCACTTCGCAGATCAGGATGCCGTGCTTGGTGATCAGCCCGATCAGGGTGATCAGCCCCACCTGGGTGTAGATGTTCATGGTGGCGACGCCGATGGCCAGCGGGATCAGCGCCCCGCACAGCGACAGCGGCACCGAGACCATGATGACCAGCGGGTCGCGGAAGCTTTCGAACTGAGCCGCCAGCACCAGGAAGATGATCACCAGGGCGAAGACGAAGGTCACCGCCAGCGAGTTGCCTTCCTGGATGTACTGGCGCGACTGACCGGCGTAATCGAAGGTGGCGCCTTGCGGCAGCACCTCCTTGGCGATGCCTTCCAGCGTCGCCAAGGACTGGCCCAAGGTGGTGCCGGGCATGGGGAAAGCGCTGATGGTGAAGCTGTTCAACTGGTTGAACTGGTTCAGCGTCACCGGCTTGACCGCCTGGTTCAGGGTGACCAGCGACGACAGCGGCACCGCGCCGCCGTCGGTGGTGCGCACATGGAAACGGCCCAACTGGCGCGGGTCCAGGCGATAGTCGCGCGGCACCTGCGGAATGACCTGATAGGACCGGCCCTGCAGGTTGACCAGGTTGACGTAGTTGCCGCCGGTCATGGTGGCCAGCGATTCGCCGATCTGCTGCATGGTGACGCCATAGGATGCCGCCTTGTCGCGGTCGATGTCGACCACCGTCTGCGGGCTTTCGAACTTCAGGTCGCTGTCGATGAAGGCGTACATGCCGGACGCGACGGCGCGACGCATCATTTCCGCCTGCAGGTCGTTCAGCACCCGGTAATCGGCGGTCGAGGTGACGACGAACTGCACCGGCAAGCCGTCGGAACCGGGAAGCGCCGGGGGCGAGAACACCGATGCCTTGACCCCCGAGATGGCGTCCAGCTTCTGTTGGAAAACCGGAGTCAGTTCCTTGGTGGTCAGCTTGCGGTCTTCCCATGGCTTGGTGACCGCGCCGCCGAAGCCCTGGTTAATGGAGCCGATGCCGGCGATCAGGAAGCGGCCCTGGACCTCGTCGAACTGCTTCAGGGTGTCGTCGATTTGGTTGGAGAACAATTCCATGTATTCGGTGTTGGCGGAAGCCGGGCCGGAAAAGGCGGTGAACACCACGCCCTGGTCTTCTTCCGGGGCCAGTTCGGTGGGCACCGCCAGGAACAGCAGGGGCAGCACGGCGACGACGATGCCAGCGAAGGTCAAGGTGGTGGGGCGGTCGGCCAAAGACGCCGCCAACACGCGCTTGTACTTGCCCTGCAACGCATCGAACAGGGCGTCGATGCGGGCCGGCAGGCCCTTCTTGTCTTCGTCGTGCTTCAGGATCAACGAACACATCATCGGCGACAGCGTCAGCGCGATGATGCCCGACACGATCACCGAGCCGGCCAGGGCGAGGGCGAATTCCTTGAACAACGAGCCGGTCAGGCCGCCCATGAAGGCGATGGGGGCGTAAACGGCGGCAAGGGTGATGGTCATGGAAATCACCGGCCCGGCGATTTCACGCGTCCCCACGATGGCCGCCTGGAACGGCGACAGCCCTTCCTCGATGTGGCGGTGGACGTTTTCCACCACCACGATGGCGTCGTCCACCACCAGGCCGATGGCCAGCACCATGGCCAACAGGGTCAGCAGGTTGATGGAAAAGCCCAAGGCCAGCAGGAAAACCGCCACGCCGATCAACGACAGCGGCACGGTGATCACCGGAATGGCCACCGAACGCACCGAGCCCATGAAGGCGAAGATGACGATCATCACGATGATGGCGGCTTCCAGGATGGTTTTGATCACCTCGTCGATGGCGGCCTGGATGAAGATGGTGGAATCATAGGCGATTTCCGCCTTCAGGCCGGGCGGCAACTGGCTTTCGATGGCGGGCAGGGCGCTGTCGCGGATCTCCTTGATCACCGTCAGCGGGTTGGCTTCCGGCGTGGTGAAGACGCCGACGAAGATGGCCCGCTTGCCCGACGCGAACACCGCCATCTCGTCGTTTTGCGCACCCAAGGACACTTCGCCGATGTCGGACAGGCGCACCAAGCGGGTGCCGTCGTTCTTGACCACCAGGTTGCGGAAGTCGGCGATGGTGTTGAGGTCGGTCTTGGCCTGGGTGGTCACCACGTCATAGGCGCCCTTGGTCGAGCCGGCGGCCGAGGTGAAGTTGTTCGACGTCAGCGCCGCGTTGACGTCCTCGGCGGTCAGGCCCAATTGCGCCAGCTTTTCCGGGTCCAGCCAGACGCGGATGGAAAAGTTCTGGCCGCCGAACACTTCCGGGTTGGCGACGCCGGGGACCGAGGCCAGTTTCGGCTGGATCACCCGGTTGACGTAGTCGGTGATCTGTTCCTGGCTTAAGATGTCGGACGAGAACGCCAGATAAGCCGAGGCGAAGGTCTGGCCGGTTTCCTTCTTCAGCACCGGGTCGTTGATGCCGCGCGGCAGCACCGAACGCACTTCGTTGACCTTGCTCATCACCTCGGTCATGGCGGCGTCGGGGTCTTCGTTCAGCCGCACATAGGCCTTGATGGTGGACGCGCCCTGCACCGAGGACGAGGTCAGGTAATCAAGGCCGGCGGATGTCGCCACCGCCTTTTGCAGCGGCTGGGTGATGAAGCCCTGGATCAGCTCGGCGTCGGCGCCCGGATAGGTGGTGGTCACGGTGATCACCGTGTTCTTCATTTCCGGATATTGCCGCACCGGCAGCATCAGCAGCGCCCGCAAGCCGACGAACAGGATCAGCAGGCTGATGACGCTGGCCAGGACCGGGCGCTTGATGAAGATGTCGAACATGCGTCCGCTCCTATTCGGCCTTGGCCGCTTGTTTCAGCGGGTCGGCGCCCGCCACCTGGACCTTGGAGCCGTGTTCCAGCTTCAACTGGCCGGTGGTGACCACCGACGCGCCGGCGGCCAGGCCCTTTAGCACCACCACGCGGCCCTCCTTGCGTTCGCCCAACTGCACCACCTGACGGGCGGCTTGCGGGCCGTCGGCTGTGTCCTCGATGACGAAGACGGCGTCGCCGTGCAGGTTGTAGGACACCGCTTCCACCGGCACGGTGACCACTTGCGCCACGGCTTCGCGCAGGATCTCGATGCGGGCGAACATGCCCGGACGCAGCTTGCCCTCGGCATTGGGGAACTTGGCTTGGGCCAGCACCATGCCGGTCTTGGAATCCACCTGCGGCTCGATGGCGGCGATGGTGCCTTCGAACACCTGACCCGGCCAGGAATCGGTGGTCATGCGGATGGCGCGGCCGACGCTGGCCAGTTCCAGGTCGCGCTGCGACAGCGAGAAATCGGCCAGCATCACCGACAGGTCCTGCAGGTTGACGATGGCTTCGCCCGATTGGATGAATTGCCCCAGGTCGACCTTGCGCACCCCCAGCACCCCGTCGAAGGGGGCGTGCACCTGCTTCTTGTCGATTTGGGCGCGCAGGCTGGCCACCTGGGCTTCCTTGACCTTCAACTCGGCCTCGGCCTTGTCCACCGCCGCCTGGCTGACGGCGTCCGAACGCACCAGCTGGCGTTGGCGGTTGGCCGAGATGCGGGCCAAATCGGCCTCGGCCTGGGCCGAACGCAAGCTCGCCTTTTCCACGTCGGAATCAAGGCGCAGCAGCATCTGCCCCTTCTTCACGGTCTGCCCCGACTGGAAATTGATGTCCACCACCAGACCGGAATTGGCGGCGCTGATGTCGACGCCGTTGACGGCGGCCAGGGTGCCCACCGCCTGGACGCTGTCGCGCCATGCCTCGGCCTTGGCCGGTTCCACCGTCACCGGGATCACCGGCTTGGGCAGGGTGGCGAAATATTGCTGGATCATCATCTGCTTGAACTGGACAAAGCCCAGAACGCCGCCGAAAACGACGGTGCTGGCGGTCAGCATGATGGCCATGCGCTTGAATTTCATGATGCGGGCTCCGTCACTTTCACTTCAGCAGGTCCAGGGCGGTCTGCTTGATCTTTTCGCAGGCTTCCTGGTCGCAAATGGGGAGTTTCAACATTCGTTCGAAGATATAGCCGTCCATGGCCATGCAGATCAGCGCGGCACGCGCCGGGTCGGGGCTGTCGCTTCTGACCCGTTCGATCCATTCGGCGAATTTGGCATGGATGGGGGCCAGCAGGTCGGGGTTGACGCTGACGGCGGCCAAAAGCGCCGAATTGATCGGGTCGTCGGACGGCCCGCGGGGATCGAAGGTGGTGCGCACCACGGTCCGCGCCCAGCGATAGGGGCCTTCCGGCTCCTGTTCGTAATGTTCCATATGCAGGGCGTCGCAGGATTCGATCAGCCGTTGCACCATGGCGCGGATCAGGTCGTCCTTGCCCTTGAAATGGTACAGCACGCCGCCCTTGGACACCTGTGCCACCTTTGCGGCGGCGTCCAGGGTCAGCTTGGCGACGCCCTGTTCACGGACGATGGCCATGGCGGCGTCGACGATCTTGTCACGGGTATTGGGGCTCATGGTCTCGGGTCTTTGCTGTACCGTCTGGACGGTTTAGCGGGTTGCCCGAGCTATATGGCAGCTTATCGTTGGAAAATCACCCCATACCGAAGCAATGCTGCATTGCGTCAGGGGACGATGCAGCCGTCTACCAGATGGATGCGGCGGTCGGCGCGGGCCGCCAGTTCGGTGTCGTGGGTGACCACCACCACGGCGCGGCCCTGGTCGCTGGCCAACTGGCGGAACAACGAGAACACGGTCTCGGCCGACTTGGTGTCCAGGTTGCCGGTGGGTTCGTCGGCCAGGATGATCGCCGGGTCGTTGGCCAAGGCGCGGGCGACGGCGACGCGCTGACGCTGGCCGCCGGACATTTGTTCCGGCAGCTTGTGGGCGTGGTCGGCCAGCCCCAAGGTCTCGAGCAGGAAATCGGCGCGGCCGCGGATGTCGGCGGCGCTCAGCACGCCCAGGCGGCGCATGGGGATCTGCACGTTGTCGCGGGCGGAAAATTCCGGCAGCAGGAAATGGAACTGGAAGACGAAGCCGAAACGCGCCAGCCGCAGGTCGGCCAAGGCGTTGTCGGTCATGCCGGCGGTGGGCTGGCCGTCCACCAGCACGTCGCCGGCGCTGGGGCTGTCCAGCAGGCCCAGCAGGTACAACAGCGACGACTTGCCCGATCCGGACGGGCCGGTGACGGCGACGAACTCGCCGGCCGTCACCCTCATGTCGATGTCGCGGACCAGGGTGACCGGCACTGGGCCGGGCAGTTCGCGGGTCAGCCGCCGCGCTTCCAGGATGGGGATGGCGGCGGTCATGCGGCGCCCCGCACGATGTCGACGGGCTTCAGGCGGCTGGCGCGGCGCGCCGGCAGCCAGGCGGCGAAGGTGGAGGCCACCAACCCCATGGCGCCGCTGATGACGTAATGCTTGGGGGTCTTGTAGAGGACGAAGCCTTCGGCGCGCACGAAGCCCTCCATCTTGAATTCCAGGCTGCCCATGAACTCGACCAGGGCGAAGCCCAGGGCCCAGCCCATGACCACGCCGATGGCGCCGACCATCAGCCCTTCGTAGACGAAGACGCGGCGGATGTCGGCATCGCGGAATCCCATGGATTTCATGATGCCGATATCCTTGGTTTTCTCGAACACCACGGTCGAGATGACGTTGAAGATGCCGAAACAGGCGACGATCAGGATGGCGCCGACGGTGGAATACATGATGGCGTTCTGGATGACGAAGATGCCCAGCACGTTGGACGATTGTTCCTGCCAGCTTTCGGTGCGATAGCCGAACCGCGCCTCGATGCTTTTGGCCAGCGCTTCCGATTGTTCCACGTCGTCCATGCGGATGCGGACACGGTTTATGACGTTGGGCCGGTTCTGCAGCACCTGGGCCTTCTTCATCAGCACATAGGTGTCGAAATTGTCGGTCGCGGTGATGCCGCTTCTGAAGATTCCCACCACTTTCATGCGCAGCACCACCCCTTCGGGGCTGACCACGCTGACCAGGTCGTCCATGGCGATGCCCGCTTTCAGCGCCACCCCTTCGCCCAGGATGATGCCGTTGGCGGCGGTGTAAAGACCTTCCAGCTTGCCGGCGATCAGGTCCTTTTCCAGCTTGGTGACCAGGCGTTCCTTGTCGGGGACGATGCCGTTGACGTTGACCGACAAATCCTTGGGGCCATAGCGCAGCAGCGCGTTGCCCGAAAGCGTCGGCGCCACCTTCAGGCCGGGCAGTTGTTCCAGGGCGGCGATGATGGCGCGTGCGCCGCGCAGACCCCGCACCTCGTCTTTCGGCTTCAGGCCACGCAACTGGATGACGGCGCCACGATAGGCGCTTTCCACCGGTTGTGGCGGCGGGGTGCGGAATTCGTCCTTGATGGTGACATGCGGCGACGAATCGATGATGCGGTTGACGAAATCCTTTTGGAACCCCTGCATCATGGATGCGATGGCGATGAAGAACGCCACCCCCAGCGCCACCCCCAGCAACGAGGTCACGGTTTGCCGCCGCCGGTGCAGCAGATGGCGGGCGGCGATGGCCAGTCCCAGCGGCGCCGGCATGATTACTTGGCCTTGATGCGGTCGCCGGGTTTCAGTCCGGCCGGCGGGCTGGCCACCACCCGGTCGGTGTCGGCCAACCCGTCCACCACCTCGACCAGGTCGCGGCCCTTGATCCCCACGGTCACCTCCCGGCGTTGGGCGCGGCCGTCTTCTTCCACCAGCACCTCGCCCTTGCCCAGGGCGCTGGCCGGGATCAGCCGGGCTTGGGGCTTCTCGGCGGTGATGATGTTGATTTCGGCGGTCATGCCCACCAGCAGCGGGGTGTCGTCGGGAAGCGCGACGCGCACCCGGAAGGTCTTGTTGACCGGGTCGCCCTTGGGGGTGATCTGGTCGACGCGGCCGGAAAGATTGCTGTCGGGGAAGGCGTCGGCCTTGATCAGCACTTTTTGACCGGGAAACACCTTGGCGATGTCTTCCTCGTCCACGTCGGCGGTGACGCGCAACGGGCGCGGCTCGCCCACCCAGAAGATGGTGTTTTCCGGCTTCACCACCTCGCCGGTCTCGCCGTCCTTGCGCAACACCACCCCGTCCATGGGGGCGGTCACCAGCAAGTCGGCGCGGCGCTGGCGGGCGGCGTTGATGGCGGCGATGGCCTGTTCGTATTCGCTTTTGGCCTTCTGCGCCGATTCGGGTGCCCGGATGCCGCGATTGGCCAGGGTGGTGGCGCGGTTCATCTCTTCCCGCCAATAGCCGGCGCGGGCTTCCAACTCGGCCACCTTGGCGCGGGCCTCGCGGTCGTCCAGGCGGGCCAGTTGCTGGCCCTGACGCACGGTATCGCCTTCGTCCACCAGGATTTCGGCGATGCGGCCGGTGGTCACCGCGCCGATCTTGGCCCAGGTGACCGGCTCGACGGTGCCGGTGGCGTAGACGGCTTCCACCGCCAGACCCGGCTGCGGCGACACCAACTGGACCGGCCGCGCCGATCGGCGGTCATAGACGAAAGTGGCTGCGCCTGCGACCAAGGCAAGGATCAGCAAGGCGGGGAGAAGGCGGGCGGGCTTACGGGCGATCATGGCGCTAACATACACCAGCTTTTTGGGAACACCATGCGTATCCGCAATTCATCTAAAGTAACGCCAGATAGGCGGCGAGAGCCAGGCAAACGGCCCCCAGGATCAGGGCGTGACGGCGGGCGGCGGGCGAGGCCAAGGCGACGTGGGACCGCATCAGGGGCAGGGGCAGGGGCGGCGGCGGTCCCATTTCGATGGCCGGTTTCGCTTGCTGGGGCGGCCCCAGGCGGATGGCCGGGCCGTGGGAAGCGGGCGGCGCCAGCAGCAGCGGGTCGGCGGGCGGTGGCAATCTCGCCGGTGCCAGTGCCGGTGTCGGAGAAGGTGGCGAAGTCGGTGTCGGCGGTGGCGCGACGCATTCGGGCGTGGCGACGGACACGCATTCGGGCGCGGCGACGGCGTCCTTCTTCGGGCGCGGCGGCTTGCGCGGGCGCGGCGCGGCCTTGGCCGGGACAGGGAGGGCCCGCTTGTTCTGGATGGCGACGATCATCGCCTGGGCCTCGGCATTGGACACGCCGACCGGCCGCAGCCGGCGCAGCGCCGCCTTGTCCGCCAGCAACTGGACCAGTCTTTCGTCGCTCAGCGCCTCTAGGGAATAACGGAACTCGTCATCCATGGCGCCGACGATTTCCTCGATTCGCAGCACGGATCGTCTCCTTGCAGCCTGGAAACCTCGTCGATGATGATATCCCACGCCTTGTGCAATGCAACATCATCCAGGCAATAAGGCGGCAAAACATAAAGCACGTCGCCCATGGGGCGCATCAGCAAACCGCGTTCGCGGAAGGCCAGTTTCAGACGGGCAGCGGTGCCGGGGGGCTGGCCCGCCAGGTCGAAGGCGGCGATGGTGCCCATCAGGCGCGGCTTGGCTACCGCCGGCAAGTGCGCCGCTTCGGCCAGCCTTTCGCCGTTCACCGCCTCGATGACCTTGATACGGTTTTGGCACTCGGGGGACAGCAGCAAATCCAACGACGCCAGCCCGGCGGCGCAGCCCAAGGGGTTGGCGGTATAGGAATGGCCGTGCAGGAAGGCCCGCGTCACTTCCTTGCCCAGGAACGCCTGATACAGGGCTTCGCTGGTCACCGTCATGGCCATGGGCAGGAAGCCGCCGGTCAGTCCCTTGGACAGGCAGACCATGTCGGGGTTGATCCCTGCCTTGACGCAGGCGAAGGTGGCGCCCAGGCGGCCGAAGCCGGTCATCACTTCGTCCAGGATCAACAGCGTGCCGGCGGCTTTGGCCCGTGCCGCCACCGCTTGCAGGAATTCGGGGCGGCACATGCGCATGCCGGACGCGCCCTGCACCAAGGGCTCGATGATGATGGCGGCCAGTTGCCCCTTGTTGCGGTCCAGAATGGCGTCGAGTGCGGCCAAAGCCTGGTCTTCGCGCAGGGTGATGCCGTCGTCGCCCATCCAGGTGGCGGGGAAGGGGGCGATTTCCACCGGGAACATGAAGTTTTCCCAGGCGCCGAAATAGCCCGAGGTGCGGCCCAAGGACATGGCGCCCACGGTGTCGCCGTGATAGCCGCCGTCGAAGCCCACATAGACCCGGCGGTCCTGGCCCATGTTGCCCCAATACTGGCGGGCCATCTTCATGGCCACTTCCACCGCCGTCGAGCCGTCGTCGGAATAGAACACCCTTTGCAAACCATCGGACAGTTCCCGGCACACCCGGGCGGCCAGACGGGCGGCGGGTTCGTGGGTGAACTCGGCGAAGATGGCCTGTTCCAGGGTGGCGGCCTGTTCGGCCACGGCGCGGGCGATCACCGGGTTGGCGTGGCCGTGCAAATTGACCCACCACGACGAGACCATGTCCAGGTACGACTTGCCGTCGGCGGTCTCGATCACCGCGCCGTGGCCCCTGACCGCATGCAGCGGCGGCGCGGCGGTGGCCGCCTGGGTGAAGGGGTGCCAGACGTGCTTGGCGTCAAGATCCAGGATGTTTTCGGTCATGCGCGGACCTCGGGGCAGGAAAAGGCGGGTGGGGGCAGGGTGTCCAGGCGGACCGGCTGGGGCAAGGGCGGGATTTCCGCCAGCACGCGGGTGTCGCCGAATTGTTCGATGGCGGCGCGGTTGCCCGGGTTGGGCGGACCGTTCATCACCACCCCCAGGATCGGAATATGGCGGCGGTTCAAGGCTTCCAGGGTCAGCAGCGTGTGGTTGATGGTGCCCAGGCCCGACCGCGCCACCACCACCACCGGCAACCCCAGATGTTCAACCCAATCCACCGTCAACGCCCGGTCGTTCAGCGGCACCAGGATGCCGCCGGCCCCTTCCACCACCAAGGGGCCTTCGGTCGTGGGCAGCTTCAACCCGTCCAGGGTGATGCTGGCGTTTTCCAGTCGGGCGGCGGCATGGGGCGACAACGGCGCCTGGAAGACATAGGCAGGCGGGTGGACGCGGGCGGCGGGCGCCAGG
>JAIWOG010000008.1 GCA_020217035.1 Magnetospirillum sp.
GCGGCGATGGTGGCGGAATCGGAATCCTCGGCGGCGCCGGTCTGCACCGGTTTCCAGTACTCGGCCCGCCAGTGATGGGTCAGCCAGGCCGAAACCAGGGTCTTGCCGATGCCGGTGTCGGTGCCGGTGACGAAAACCCCGCGCATGGACTACTCCCTGGAAATGATCACGTGAGCCACATGATAGGTCATCGCGCACGGGCTTCCCAGGGCTTGGAACACCCGGCGCATCGACGCCACCCCCAAGGGCCGGTGGCCGGGAGCGGGGGTGCCGGCGCCGATGCGCTTCAACTCGGCGGCAAAAGCGCGGCCATCGGCGTAATCCAGCCGGAATGTCTGCTCGACGACCCGCGCATGGGGCAAGCCAGAGGCCAGGGTGGCGGCGGATGGGAAACGCGGCACGCCGCACGCCACGCCGCAGGCGTCGTGGGCTTGCCGCCATTCCCGGAACGAGTCTTCGCCCAGGGTGGAAAATACCAGATGGCCGCTGGGGGTCAGCAACCCGGCCAGCTTGGCGGCGGCGGCGGGCAAGTCGGCGAACCATTGCGCCGCCAGGTTCGACACGATCAGGTCGAAACGCTGGTCCACATGCGGGTCTTCGGCGTCCAGAACCTGATAACGCGGGCCGGGCAGGGCGCTTTCGGCGGTTTCCAGCATGGCGGGCGACAAATCGGTGACCAGCCAGTCGCCACCCAGACGCGGATGCAGCTTGCGGGTCAACAAGCCGGTGCCGCAGCCGAATTCCAGCACCTGGGGACAAGCGGAGCGCGGCAGCTCGGCCACCAGGTCGGCCAGGAAGCCGGCGCTGATCGCCTGGGCGCGGGCTGCTTCTTCATAGAAGCGGGAAGCGGCGGAAAACGCCGCGTTCACCTGCTGCTTGCGATTCATCCCAGGCTCGCGGCGAATTTGCGGATTTGGCCGGCCACCCACTCGGGATGGGTCCAGGGCAGCAGATGGCCGGCCCCTTCCACCAGGGTCAGGTTGTGCGCCGCGAAGGAATCGCGGCTCATGGCTTCCGGCACGATGGCGTCACGGGTGCCGGCCAGGGCCATGACCGGACAGTTCAGGCCGGCCAGGGCGGCGCGTTCGTCGCATTCGCCCAACCATTTCAGGGCTTCCGCCATGGGGGCCTTGCGGATGCTGGTGGTGTCGGGGTCGGCGACGCCGCAGCGTTCCAGGAAATCCTTGGTCACCTCCTCGGGGTGGGTGTCGAAGCGGGCGATCATGCGGTCCAGGCTGCGTGGCGGCGTGCCGGCGATGAAGTCCTGGGCGCGGGTGAACCGGGCGAAGCCGTTGACCGAAATCGCCCCCGACCACGGTTTGGGAAAGCCGGCCAAGGCCCAGGCGAAGCCCATGGAATGGCCGACGACGATGGGGTTGTTGGCGCCGGGGCGCAAGGGTTCGGCGCGAAAGCCCAAATCCACGAAGATGCGGGCGAAGTCGGGCAGGCGGTCGGCCACCGGGCGCCAGAAATGGGCGTCGAAGCCCCAGCCGTGGACGAAGGCCAGCGTCTTCATGGGATGGACCGTGCGGCGTCGACGACGCAATCGGCCAGGCGTTCGACGTCGTCGGGGCTGTGCCGGGCCGACAGGGCGAAACGGATGCGGCTGCCGCCCATCGGCACGGTGGGGGGACGAATGGCGATGCCCAGGAACCCCCTTTCCTCAAGGAAGGCCGCCACCTTCAAGGTGCGCTCCTCGTCCCCCAGGATGACCGGCACGATCTGGGTGGTGGAACGTCCGGTGTCCAACCCGGCGTCGTTCAGGCGGCCGCGCAGACGTGCCGCCATGTCTTGCAACCTGGCCCTTTCGGCGGCCATGGTCGGCACCAGGTCCAGGGCGGCGTCCATGGCGCCCAGCACGGCGGGCGGCAAGGCGGTGGCGTAGATCATGCCGGAAGCGCGGTTGACCAGGAAGTCCTTCAGCGTCTTCGACACCGCCGCATAGGCGCCGAAGCCGCCCATGGCCTTGGAAAAGGTCCCCATGGCCAGGTCGACGTGGGTGCCCACCGACAGGCCGAAGCCGTTGGCGCCCAACACCCCGGTGGCGTGGGCTTCGTCCAAGTACAAAAAGGCGTCCCATTCCTCGGCCAAAGCCACCAACTGGTCGATGTCGGGGGCGTCGCCGTCCATGGAGAACACCGATTCGGTGACGATGACGCGCGGCCCTTCCAGACGGCCGGTGCGGTCCAGTAATTCCTTCAGGTGGGTCAGGTCGTTGTGGCGGAATCGGTTCTGCTTCACCCCGGCCGACTGACAGCCCATGATCAGGCTGGCATGGTTCAGACGGTCGGCGAAGACCAGCGGCTCGGCCCCCCAGACGGTCCGGTCCAACAGCGCCGGCAGCACCGAGGCGTTCAATTGCCAGCCGCTGGCGAACACCAGGGCGGCTTCCACCCCCTTGGCGGCGGCGATCTTTTCCTCGACCCGCTGGAAGGCTTCGGTGTGGCCGGTGACCAGACGCGACGCCCCCGACCCGGCGCCATAGGTTTCCGCCCATTGGCGGGCCCGTTCGATCAGCAGCGGGTGCTGCGCCAGGCCCAGATAGTCGTTGGACGAAAAGTTCAGCAGCTCGCGCCCATCCTTGATCACCCGGCCTGCGGGCAGGTGGCGCATGACGCGCAACGACCGCTTCCGGCCGCTTTGGGCCAAGTCGTCGAGCACGCGGGACAGGGTGGCGTCAAGATTTTGCATGGCCGACCTTCTAGCGCCTATTCGGTTTTCTTGCAAAGCCAGTGTTGGCGGTTCTACATTGCGCACCCGGAAAGCGGCGAAAAACCACGCTTCCACCAGGGTTACTAAGGAGATTGCCAAGGTGAACGCAGCTGCGCAGATCAAGCCCCAGGACAACGGCCTTCGCCACGATTGGCGCGAGGAAGAGGTGCAAGCCTTCTTCGCCATGCCGTTCATGGACCTGATGTTCCAGGCCCAGCAAGTGCACCGGGCGCATTTCGACGCCAACAAGATCCAGGTGTCGCGGCTGATCTCCATCAAGACCGGATCGTGCCCCGAGGACTGCACCTATTGCCCGCAATCGGCCCATTACGCCACCGGCTTGGAAAAGGAAAAGCTGATGGCGGTGGAACAGGTGGTGGAAGCCGCCCGCCAGGCCAAGGAAGAGGGCGCCTCGCGCTTTTGCATGGGCGCCGCCTGGCGCGGCCCCAAGGGCGACGATTTCGAAGTCGCGGTCGCGATGATCGAGGGCGTCAAGGCGCTCGGCATGGAAACCTGCGCCACCTTCGGCCTGCTCGACAAGTGGCAGGCCCAGCGCCTGAAGGAAGCCGGTCTCGATTATTACAACCACAACATCGACACCAGCCCGGAACATTATAAGGAAGTCATCACCACCCGGACCTTCCAGGACCGTCTGGATACCCTGGACGTGGTGCGCGAAGCCGGCCTGCACGTCTGTTCCGGCGGCATCGTCGGCCTGGGCGAGACCAACAAGGACCGGGCCAAGATGTTGCTGACCCTGGCCAACATGGATCGTCATCCCGAAAGCGTGCCCATCAACCTGCTGATCGCCATCCCCGGCACGCCCCTGGAAAACGCCGAGAAGCCGGACAGTTTCGACTTCATCCGCACCATCGCCGCCGCCCGCATCATGATGCCCAAGTCCTTCGTCCGCCTGTCCGCCGGCCGCGAGGGCATGAGCGAGGAAATGCAGGCTTTGTGCTTCATGGCCGGGGCCAATTCCATCTTCTGCGGCCACAAGCTGCTGACCGCCAAGAACGCGGCGCCCGGCACCGACAAAAGCCTGTTCGGCCGTTTGGGCCTGTCGCCGCTGTAACAGCCCGCGATTCCCGTCATTCCACGAACCCGCCGTCGCTGACGGCGGGTTTTCGTTTGGATGGGGGGTATGCGGTTTCTGCATCGTTATTTCCAAAAGGCTGTGGTACTAATACTAACGAATAGTGACAGGTGCCCGCCTCCGATGAGTTCCTCGCCGCTTCGTGTGCTGCTTGTGGAAGACAACCGCGTCGACGCTTCGTTGGTGCTGGGGCGGATGCAGCGCTTCGACGACATGCGGCTGCACTGGGTGGAAAGCTTGGCCGGCTGCCAGGCGTTCCTGGGCGTCCACGGTGCCGACGCCGTGTTGCTGGACCTGACCCTGGGGGACGCCGCCGGCACCGCCCTGATCGACAGCGTCCGCGAGGTGGCCGGCGACGCCGCCATCGTCATCCTGACCGGCAACGACGATGAGGAAACCGGCCTTTTGGCCCTGCGCCACGGCTGTCAGGACTTCCTGGTCAAGGGGCGTTGCGACGGGCCGCTGATCCGCCAGACCATCCTGCATTCCCTGGTCCGCCACCGCCTGGAGCGGGCGCGTCTGGCGGCCGAGGAAAAAGCCCGCCAAGGCGAACAGCTGGCCGACATGATCCTGCACACCGCCCCCGAGGCCATGCTGGTGATCGACCGCGACGACGTGGTGGTCCGTGCCAACGCCCATGCCGGCATGGTGTTCGGACATGGCACCCAAACGCTGATCGGCAAGAAACGTGCGCTTTTGCTGCCTGATTGCCCGGATACCGGCGGCGCCTGTGTCGGGTTGCGCATCGACGGTTCCACGGTGGCGGTGCGGGTCGAGGTCAACGCCCTGCGTTTCGGCGACGACGATTACCGTATCCTGGGCATCCGCGACCTGTCGGCGCTGCAAGCCGCCGAGGCAGAGCAACGCCTGCATGGCGAAATCTTCGCCCATGTCCAGGAAGGCGTGGTGATCGCCGATCCCGACGGCACCATCCTGGCGGTCAACCCGGCGTTCTGCCGGCTGTCCGGCTATGACGAAGACGAGTTGGTGGGAAGTCCCGCCTCGTTCCTGCATGGCGGCCACCATCACACAGCCGACCATGTGGACCCGTGCGAGATGTTGCGCCGTGACGGCCATTGGACCGGAGAAATCTGGTATCGCCATCGGGACGGTGACGTCACCCCCCATTGGGTCAGCCTGTCGGCGGTACGCGACGACCAGGGAGAGGTCAGCAATTTCGTCGGCGTCTACATGGACATCTCGACGCTGAAGCGGCACGAGGACGCATTGCGGCACATGGCCCATCACGACGCGCTGACCGGCCTGCCCAACCGGGTGTTGCTGGCTGACCGGCTGACCCGGGCCTTGGAACGGGGGCGGCGGAACGGCAGGATGGTCGCCGTCGCCTATGTGGATCTGGACGGCTTCAAGCCGGTGAACGACCGTCTGGGCCACCATGTGGGCGATTCCGTCCTGATCCAGGTGGGACAGCGCCTGCGCGACGCCGTCGGCGACGACGACACCGTCGCCCGCTTGGGCGGCGACGAATATGTGCTGATCTTGCAAGACGTCGCCGACCAGGATCAATGCCGGCACCTGGTCGAGCGGGTGTTGAACAGCGTGGCGGCCCCCATGGTCGTCGGCGAAAACGGGCAGACGCAAACCATCACCGCCAGTGTCGGTGTCGCCCTGTTCCCGCGTGACGATTCCGATCCCGACACCCTGCTGCGACATGCCGACCGCGCCATGTACCAGGCCAAGCAGGACGGTCGGAACCGTTTCGTGTTGTTCGACCCCCAATTGGACCTGGACCATGGCCTGCGCCACGACGCCATGCGCTCGTTGCGGGCGGCGCTTGATGCGGGCCAGTTCGTGCTGTTCTACCAGCCCAAGGTGAACATGCGCCTGGGCCAGGTGGTGGGAGCGGAAGCGTTGATCCGCTGGCTGCATCCGGAACGGGGATTGTTGCCGCCGGCCGAGTTCCTGCCCTTGGTCGATGACGACGCTTTGGATTGCGCCATCGGCGAATGGGTGGTGCGCACCTCGCTGGCCCAGATGCGGGCGTGGAAGCGTCAAGGCGCGGTGATTCCGGTCAGCGTCAACATCGCCGCCGGCCATCTGCTGTCCCCTGGCTTCGCGGAAAAACTGGGCCGTTTGCTGCGGCAATTCCCGGAAGTGCCGCCGCGCATGTTGCAGATCGAAGTGGTGGAAACCGCCGCCCTGGAAGACGTCGCCCGGGCCCGCGACGTGTTGGAGCAATGCCGCCACCTGGGCGTCTCGGTGGCGTTGGACGATTTCGGCACCGGTTATTCTTCGTTGACCTATTTGCGCAACCTGCCCATCGACACGTTGAAGATCGACCGTTCCTTCGTTTGCAACCTGCCCGACGACAACGAGGACCTGGCCATCGTCCAAGGCGTCATCGTCATGGCCAACGGTTTCGGTCGCACGGTGCTGGCTGAAGGCGTGGAAAAGGCCGAGCATGGCGACATGCTGCTCAGCCTGGGCTGTGAACTGGGGCAAGGTTACCGCATCGCGCCACCCATGCCGGCCGACGATTTCCTGGGCTGGATCGAAGCCTGGCGCCCCGACGCCAGTTGGGCCGCGTCGCCGTCGCGTCGTTTATGATCGGTTCAATCGGGCCGCAAACCCTATTCATGCGATGGCCTTATACAAACGCTGGGTTTCACTTCAGGGGTGTCCGGAGATGACGAGGATGGGGCATGGGGTGATGGCGGCCATGATCATGGCGGCTGTTTGGGGTACGGCGCGGGCGGAAAGCCTGACCTTCGCGCCCTTGCCCATGGAAACCCCGGAAACCGTGGTCAAGCAGGTCAAGCCCATGCTGGCTCACCTGGAAAAGGCGGTGGGAACCGCCATTCAGATCGATTATTCGTCCGATTACTCAGAAATCCTGCGCAAATTCGCCGACGGCAAGCTGGATCTGGCTTATTTGGGGCCGCTGCCTTATCTGACCCTGCGCGACCGGGTGTCGCAAGCGACGCCCTTGGTGCATTTCAAGGAAAAGTCCGGCTCGGCCACCTATACCTGCGCCATCGTCGCCCCGGCCGATGCCAAGCCCGACCTGACCCGCCTGAAGCAGCGCAAGGTGGCCTTGACCCAGCCCTTGTCCACCTGCGGCTATCTGTCCACCGACGGTCTGTTGCGTCAGGCCGGATCGAAGCTGGAAGACAATTTGTACCGTTATCTCGACCAGCATGACGAAGTGGCGCTGGCGGTGACCCGTGGCGAGTTCGACCTGGGCGGCCTGAAGACCGCCATCGGCAAGAAGTACGCCCATATGGGCTTGGCGGTGATCGCCGAATCGGGGCCGTTGCCCGGCTTCGCCTTGGTGGCCAACGCCAAGACCGTCAGCAAGGAACGCATGGATCGGTTGCGTGACGCCCTGGTCTCGGCGGATGGCGACACGGTGAAGAACTGGGGCGACAACCTCCGCTTTGGCGCCGTACCGGCCTTCGACGGCGATTACGATGGCCTGCGCCGGCTGCGCCGCCAGGCTGACATTCCCGGCAACGGCAACTTCTAAGGCTTGACGGGGCGGGAAGGGGGCTTGGGCATGCGCCGTATCCTGGTCGTCTTCCTGGCGCTGGAAGCCTTGGTCGTGCTGTTCCTGAACACGGTCCGGCACGACAAGGAACAGCAATATTTCGACCAGTTCACCGCGGTCTTGGAAACCGCTTACCGGTCCAGTCTGCAAATGTACCGGTTGGCCATGGAATTGTCCTATTTCGACCTGATGGCGAAGCCCGAGGTGGTGGACATCCTGGATCGGGCCAGTCAGGCCGACGACGACGAAAAGGCGCTGCTGCGGGGACGGCTGTACCGCGTGTTGTATCCGCATTACCGGGAATTGCAGCAACGCAATCTGCGGCAATTGCATTTCCATCTGCCGGACGGCACGTCGTTCCTGCGTTTCCATCAGCCTGACCGCTTTGGCGATCCCTTGTTCGACATCCGGCCCTCGGTGCGCATCGCCAACCAGGAACGGCGGTCGGTTCAGGGCTTCGAAGCCGGCCGGGTGGCGTCGGGCTTCCGTTTCGTCCATCCGGTCGAGAAGGGTGACAAGCATATCGGCAGCGTCGAAACCAGCCTGACCTTCAAGGCCATCCGGGCCGCCATGGCGGAACTGGACGCCACCCGCGAATACGCCTTCGTCATACGCCGTGACGTGGTCGACAAGATTTTGTTCGCCAGCCAGTCCAATTTGTACGCACCCTCGGACATCAGTCCCGATTTCCTGGTCGAGGATCCCGGCGTGCGGCTGGCCGATTCGCCGCCGCCCTTGTCGCCACAGGCCCGGTCGCTGAACGCCGAACTGGCCGCCATGCCCGAGGTCGGGCGGCGCATGGCCCAGGGCCAGACCTTCACCATCAAGGCGGGCAGCGGCGACCAGAACGTGGCGGTGTCGTTCCTGGCGGTCAGCGACGTGGACGGCCACATGGCCGGCTACGTCATCTCTTACACCCCGGCGCCGGTGGCGGGGCTGATCTTCCGCGAGTTTGTCATATCGCTTGTCCTGGCCACTATGATGCTGGGGGCGGCATGCTTCCTGTTCATCCGCTTGAAGCGGTCTTCGGCGGCGCTTGAACACGAACGGGCCAGCCTGAAGGCCATCACCGACACCATGGCCGACGGGTTGTTCGTCATGGACAATCAGGGATTGATCGTTCTGGCTAATCCGGCGGCTTGCGCCATGCTGGGCTATCGCGAGGACGAGATGCTGGGCCACCAGGCCCACGCATTGTTCCATTCCCATGCGGTCAACGACCACCTGCCCATCAGCCAATGCCCGGTGTTCAAGGCGGTCAGCGCCAACCAGCCCTATGCCGGCGAGGAATATTTCAGCCATCGCGACGGCCATGTCATCGCCATGGAAGTGGCTTCCATGCCGTTGTTGCAGAACGGCCAGTTAACCGGTTCGGTCAACGCCTTCCGCGACATCACGCTGCGCAAGGAAACCGAGCAGGCGTTGATCGACGCCAAGCAGGCGGCCGAGCGGGCCAACATGGCGAAATCCGATTTCCTGGCCACCATGAGCCACGAAATCCGTACGCCCATGAACGGCATCATCGGCATGACCAGCCTGTTGCTGGACACCCCTCTCAACTCGGAACAGAACCATTACACCAACACCATCCGGGTGTCGGCGGAAAGCCTGCTGACCATCATCAACGACATCCTGGACTTCTCGAAGATGGAGGCCGGCAAGCTGGATTTCGAGGAGACGCCGTTCCTGTTGACCCCGCTGGTGGAAGGGGTGGCGGACATCCTGGCGCCGCGGGCGCGGGACAAGGGCGTCGACTTGACCGTCAGCGTACCCAGGGACGGCGCCCGCGCCTTCGTCGGCGACGCCGGGCGCTTGCGGCAGGTGCTCCTGAACCTGATGGGCAACGCCGTCAAGTTCACCGAACAAGGCGGCGTCACCGTCAGCGTCGAGTTGTTGCCGTGGGACGACACTTGCGTCGAGGCGGTGTTCCGTGTCGCCGACACCGGCATTGGCATCGCTGATGAGGCCAAGGCCCGTCTGTTCAACCGCTTCACCCAAGCGGATTCCTCGACCGCCAGGAAGTTTGGCGGCACCGGGCTGGGTCTGGCCATCTGTCAGCGCATCATCGAGGCCATGGGCGGTTCCATCGGTTTCGACAGTGTCGTCGGTCAGGGCAGCACCTTCTGGTTCCGTTTCCCGTTGCGGCGCTGCGACGATTCCTTGTTGCCCGACGATTTGGGCAGGCCCCTGGACGGCTTGAACGTCCTGGTGGTCGCCGCCGATTCGCTGTTGAGTCAGGAATTGGGGCAGCGTCTGCATGATTGGGGGGGCAGCGTGACCTGCGCCGCCGACGCCCTGGCCGGACTGGGTGAAGCCCGCGACGCCCACAAGGAACAGCGGACTTTCGCCGTCGCCTTGGTGCAGTCCGAGATGCCGACCATGAGCGGCCGCGACCTGGTCAGCATCCTGCGGGCCGACGACAACCTGACGGCCATGCGCTTGATGCTGTTGAGCCAGAACCCCACCGAAACCGGTGCCGAGGAACGCCGTCGTCTGGGATTGTCGGCAGTGCTGGACCTGCCCTTGCGGCAAAGCCAGTTGCTGGACGCCTTGATGCCGCTGACGACCCGGCACGGCGGTGTGTTGGCGCCTTCCGCCAGCGACGGCCAGTCGTTGCGGGTGCTGGTGGCCGAGGACAACGCCGTCAACCAGCAAGTGGCGGTGGGATTGCTGACCAAGCTGGG
>JAIWOG010000009.1 GCA_020217035.1 Magnetospirillum sp.
GCATCGTGCCGACGTCGCCCATGACGGCGCCCAAGCCCTGGCCTTGGTGCAGCAGGGCGAATACGATCTGGTGCTGATGGACATGCAGATGCCCAACATGGACGGCCTGACCGCGGCGCGGGCCATCCGCGCCCTGCCCAGCGAGGTCGCCTCGATCACCATCGTCGCCATGACCGCCAACGCCATGGACGAAGACCGCGAATCCTGTCTGGCCGCCGGCATGAACGACTACATCTCGAAGCCGGTCGACCGACAGCGTCTGGCCGCCATGTTGGCACGCTGGGGCCACAGACGTGCCGACCTGCCGGTTTCGCCGCAAGCAACGCAGAGTGGGGCTGACGACAATGGCGACGCCGCCCCGCTGGTGGACGCGACGGTCACCGAGGAACTGATGGATGCCTTGGGCGAGGATTACCTGAACGAGGTCCGCTCGCATTTCATGGGCAGCCTGGACCAGCGGGTGGACGAGGTGACCGCCGCCCTGACGGCCGGCGACAGCGCCAAGGCGGCGTCCGCCGCCCATTCCATCAAGGGCAGCGCCGCCAATCTGGGTTATGTGCGTTTGGCCGCGCTTGCCGCCGCCATCGAAGACGCACTGCGCCGGGGGGACGAGGCGGAAGGCCGCGAGACGGCCCAAGAACTGCCGTATGTGGCGAAAGCCACCCGCCGGGCGGTGGGGAACTAGAGTCTTTGCCGATCTGACAACGCCGTGCGGACGTCGATTCCTTGGCCTTAGTCTTCGGCGCTTTCCAATGACGCGAAAGCCGACGGCGCCCCTTGCAGGAAAGTGGTGATCAGGCTGGTGATCACCTTGGAAATTTCCGCCGGCAACTGGGTGTCGTAAATCCAGCGGCGCATGCCCACATAGCCGATGGCGCCGTGCAGGCCGGCGACGCATTCCACTTCCAGTTCGGACACCGGACGGTCACCGTTCAGGCGTGCTTCGTGGCGGATTTCGCGTACCAGCGGCTCGAACAGGGCCTCGCGGATGAAGCCCAGGTAACGGTTGGCGATGTCGCGGTCCTTCAGGCTGGCGAACATGAACAGGCGCACCCGTTCATAGCTGAAATTGGCCTGGGTATAGCTGATGTAAAGGTCAACCAAACGGTCCTTCAGCGGTCGCGAGCGGTCGGCCAGCAACTGGCTCCAGCCGTTTTCCCAGCCGCCGACGAAAACTTCCGAGTAAACCCGGTCGATCAACGCGTCCTTGTCGGGGAAATAGCGGTACAGCAACGGCTGGGTGACGCCCAGGCGGTTGGCCAGGGCGCGGGTTTGCCCCTCGAAGCCGACTTCGGCGAAGAAGCGGATGGCTTCCTCGACGATCAGTCTTTCACGTTCGTTGCGGGGCAGACGGCGGCGGGGCAGTTGGCTACATTCGTTCACGGCACAATCCAACAGACTGAATAGTCACAAAAGGCATATGACCTTTCTGCTAGAGTTACCACAGATGTGACAAATTGTGCCAGTGAAGATGCGCTGTGGTTGTGCCTAAACCGAAAAAAATTCTCGATCGATCACAATGGCCAAGGCATTGATCTGTTGTCGAAAAATGCGCACAGATTGGTCAGGGCATCGCGGCCCATGCGGATGCGGGTCTGTTCGGTCGAGGTTCCGATATGCGGAAGGAGATATGCATTGGGCAAGCCCAGGTAACGATGGTCGAAACGCGGCTCGCCGGCGAAGACATCCAGTCCGGCGGCGGCCAGGGTGCCGTCCTTGAGGGCGGCGATCAAAGCGTCGTCCACCACCTGGTCACCGCGGGCGGTGTTGACGAAAATGGCGCCGGGCTTCAGCCAGGACAGGCTTGCGGCGTTGATGAAGCCCTTGGTCTGCGGTGTGGTCGGGGTATGCAGCGACACGAAGCGGCTGACCCGGAACAAGGATTCCAGGCTGGCATGGTAGGTGGCGCCCTGTTCCTTGGATTCATCCAGCCGGTTGCGCTGGAAATAATGGATGACCATGCCGAAGGCGCGGGCGCGGCGGGCCACCGCCTGCCCGATGCGGCCCATGCCCACCAAGCCCAGGACTTGGCCGCCCGGATCCCAACCAAGATTGTCCCAGGCGTTCCAAGCCCCCCAACGCCCCTCTCGCAGCATGGCCTGGAACTCGTGGGCGCGGCGGCAGGCGGCCAGCAGCAGCAACAGAGCCACGTCGGCGGTTGCCTCGGTCACCGCTTCCGGGGTGAAGGCCAGGGCCACCCCCTTGGCGCGGGCGGCGTCGATGTCCAAATGGTTGGTGCCCACCGAATAGGTGCAGACCACCCGCACGTGGTCGGGCAGGGCGGCGAAGAAATCCGCATCCAGACGTTCGGTCAGGGTCACCAGCAGGGCGTCGGCCCGATGGGTGCGAACCCTGTCGACGATGTCGGCGCTGGACAACAGACTGTCCTGGGCGTTGGGCAACACTTCGAAACGTTCGGCCAGTTCCGTTTCGACCTGGGCGGGCAGGCGGCGGGTGACGACCAGGCGGGGCTTGCTCATGACGGACTCCGGGTGGATGACACAGTTGTAAGGTCGGAGATATTGACCTGTATCACCCAGGTTGTCATAATGTTCATGTGCTGGCGATGCCCGATCGGGGTTGCCGGCGATTGGGGCCAGACCGTGAAAGGTTGGCCGACGTGTTGCTCTGAAGGAGGACCGCCCATGCGAGCCCGTGTGCCCGCCATTTCCGCCGACGATACCGGCTTGATCAAGTATATGCGCGAAATCCGCGACTTTCCGGTGCTGGAGCCGGAACAGGAATACATGCTTGCCAAGCGCTGGGTCGATTACCAAGACACCGATGCCGCCCACCAACTGGTCACCAGCCATTTGCGTCTGGTGGCCAAGATCGCCATGGGGTACCGCCATTACGGCCTGCCCATGGCCGATTTGATTTCCGAAGGCAATTTGGGGCTGATGCGGGCGGTGAAGAAGTTCGAGCCGGAACGCGGCTTCCGCCTTGCCACCTATGCCATGTGGTGGATCAAGGCGTCCTTGAACGAATTCGTGCTGAATTCCTGGTCCTTGGTCAAGATCGGCACCCTGGCGGCGCAGAAGAAGCTGTTCTTCAACCTGCGCAAGGTCAAGGCCAAGCTGCGCCTGATGGATCAGGTCGAACTGGCGCCCGCCGACGTGGCCGCCATCGCCAAGGAACTGGACGTTTCCGAAACCGACGTGGTGAACATGAACCGCCGCATGGGCGGGCGGGATTCGTCCTTGAACACCCCGGTGGGCGAAAGCGGCACCGAAATCATCGAATTGCTGCCCGATGACGTGGACGACCAGGAAACCGGTCTGGCCAAGCGCGAGGAACTGTCCAAGGGGCGCAAGCTGATCGCCGGCGCCTTGGACCAGTTGAACGAACGCGAACGCGAAATCTTCGTCGAACGCCGTCTGCGCGACAACCCGTTGACCCTGGAGGAACTGGGGGCGCGGTACGGCGTCAGCCGCGAACGCATCCGCCAGATCGAGGTGAAAGCCTTCGAGAAGGTCCGCGCCGTGGTCACCGCCGGCTTCCTGCCGGCGCCACAGGTGGCCTAGGGGCTTTCATCCCAACGAAAAAGGCGTCCGGATCGCTCCGGACGCCTTTTTCGTCGCTGTCCCGATCAGTTGGCGCCGGTCAGGCGGCCGCCCTTGCGGGTGATGTCGAACAATTGCTTGAACACCTGGCCTTCGATGGCGCCCGACAGGGTGCGCGCCGCCTTGCCGTCGGCGCCGGCGACCACGAAGGACGGCGTCGAGCTGATGTCCAGCGCGTGCGCCAGTTCGATGTTCTTCTTGATCTGCTTCTCGATCTCGGGGGCCATCATTTCCTTCTTCACCTGCTCGACGTTCAGGCCGGCTTCGGCCACCAGGCGGAAGATGGTCTTTTCGTCCAGCTTGCCCCGGAACTTCATCATGGCGCGGTGGGCTTCCTCGTACTTGCCCAGCTTCTTGGCGGCCAGGGCGACGCGGGCGGCGGTCAGGCTGTCTTCCGACAGGATGGGCATTTCCTTCAACACCACCTTGACCTTGCCGTCGGCCTTGGCGGCTTCCAGCATGGGGTCCATCACCACCTTGCAATAGGGGCAGTTGTAGTCGAAGAACTCGACGATGACGACGTCACCCTTGGCGTTGGCCAGGACCGGGTCGTTGGCATCGTTGAAGATTTCGTCCTTGCGCGATTCGATGGCCTTCTTGGCTTCGCTTTCCGCTTGGGCCCGCATCTTCTCGCGCAGCGCCTCGATGGCCTCGCCGATCACTTCGGGGTGTTCCATCAGGTAGTCGCGGACGATCTTGCGCACCGCCTCGGTCTGCTTGGCGTCGAAGGTTTCCTGGGCCTGGGCGGCAGGTGCGGCCAAAGTGGCGGCCGAGGCCAGCAGGGCGGCGGCGAAAGTTTTGCGGATCATCAGTGGAAAGTCTCCTGGATCGAAAGCGGGGGCATTCTGGCCGAAGCCATGGCCGTGGGCAAGAGGCCGCTTGTCACCGACGGCGCTCGTCGGGCTTGCTCTTGTTGGTCTGTTCCTTGATGTCTTGGATGCGCAGCCACACCGGCCCCGATTTCGGCAGCAGGCGTTCCGCCTTGCCGGCCAGGAAGTTGGCGTCGGATTCGCGTCCCTCCAGCAGCGCCTGCTCGGACATGGCATAGGCCGCCATGCCTTCGTCGCCGGTGCGGCCATAGGCCACCGAGGCCAAGCGCCAGGCGCCGCTGTTATACGGTTCCTGATGGGTGGCCAGCGACAGCAGCTTCTGCGCTTCTTCCATCATGGCGGTGTCGTCCTGTTCGATCAGCGCCTGGGCCAGGCCGATTTTCAACAAGGCGCTGTCGGGCAGCAGTTCCACCGAGCGGCGATAGGGCGCGATGGCTTCGGCGCCACGGCCGTTCTCGAACAGCATCTGTCCCTTGAGTTCGTGGAAATATGGGTCATTGGGCCGTTCGGCGATCAGGGCGTCGATCAGCGGCAGGGCCTTGTCCATTTCCGGCTTGCGGTAATAGGCGATGGCGCGGGCGTAGCGGGCCTCGATGGAGGCGTCGCTTTCCTTATAGCGTAAAAGCGTGCGTGACGGCTGTTCCAGGAAGGCGAACAGCTTGGCCCGCATGCGGCGGTGCATCTCGACGAATTCCGGCCGGGGCGGCGCGTTGGTGTAGGGGGAACGGCTGACATAGTCGCGGATGAAGGCGACGCGGTCCCGCGTCAGCGGGTGGGTGCGCACATAGGGGTCCTGGCGGGATACCACCAGCAATTCCTGGTCGCCCAGGATGTCGAAGAACTCCATCAAGCCCTTGCCCGATTGACGGGTGGCGTCCAGGTACTTGACCGCCGCCTGGTCGGCCGAGGATTCCTCGGTGCGGCTATAGGTCAGCAGGTTGCGCATGGCGATTTCCTGACCGCCCATGGCGATGGCCCCGGCCACGTCGCCGCGCCCCGAGGCGACGCCGACCGCCGCCCCCAGCAGCGTCGCCACCAGGGCCTCGGTGCCGGCGTTGCCGGCGGCGTCGCGCAGCCGCGCCAGATGTCCGCCGGCGATGTGGCCGGTTTCGTGGGCCATGACGCCGATCAACTGGTTGGGTGTTTCCGAGCGGATCAACAGGCCGGTGTGGAAAAACATGTTCAAGCCGCCGGCGACGAAGGCGTTCAGCGAATTGTCGACGATCAGATGCAACCGTATCGAATCGGGATCAAGGCCGGCCGCCTGGAAGAGTGGCGCGGAATAGGCGCGAATGGTATTTTCCACCTCCGCGTCGCGGATGAAAGTGCGTTTCTGCTGTTGCTGGGCTTGCCCGGCGGTAGCGGAAAGGGTCAGCAACAGGGTTGCCAAAAGGAACAATCGCGTGAGCAAAAGCCATACTCCGTCGGTCGGTCGGTCCGTTCTTCGCCTTGCCACCGGGTCAGCCCTTTTGGCCATGCTGGCCGCCTGTGGCGATCCCCGTGCCGCCGGCAGCGTCGGATATGTCCAGGGCTTCGCCGGTTTGGTGGCTGCCGACGAACCCCAGGCCGTGGTGGTCGCCCGTGATGTCCTGTCCGCCGGCGGCACCGCGGCCGACGCCGCCGTGGCTTTGTATTTCACCTTGGCGGTGACCCAGCCGTCAACCGCCAGCTTGGGCGGCGGCGGCGTTTGCCTGGTCCACGACAAGAAAAAGAAAACCACGGAAGTCGTCGACTTCCTGCCCCGCGCCGCCAGCACCGCCGCTGGCAACCGTTTGGCCACCGGGGTCCCCGGTGCGGTGCGTGGTTTCTATTCCATACACGCCAAATATGGCAAATTCAGGTGGGAAAGCTTGCTGGCCGAAGGCGAAAAGTTGGCCCGTTTGGGCACCCCGGTGTCTCGCGCCTTCGCCGCCGACCTGGCCCTTGGCCAACGTCTGCTGGCCGCCGACCCGGTGTCGCGTCAGGTGTTCTTCCCTGGCGGCAAGCCGATGGCCGAGGGCCAGGTCTTCGAGCAACACGATCTGGCCGGCACCATCGCCCGCATCCGTCGCTCGCCCGGCGATTTCTATACCGGCGCCTATGCCAAGGCGCTGGTGGAATCGGTCGAAAACGCCGGGGGCAGCCTGACCACCGCCGACTTGACCAACATGCGTCCCAATGCCGGCCCCGCCTTGACGGTGAAGCGTGGCGACGAGGTGGCGCATTTCTCCCAGCCGCCGGCGGTGGCCGGTGCCGTCGCCTCGCGCATGGTGGCCGCCTTGGAATCGCGCTGGGAAAAGGTTCCGGCCGACGAAAAGCCGCATCTGCTGGCGGAAACCGCCGCCCGCGCCTTCGCCGAACGCAGCCAGTGGATGAACCCCGACGGATCGGCCAAGACAGGGTTCTACACCACGGACGGCAAGGCCATGCTGGACGCCTATGATTCCAACAAGCACCAATCGGTGCAGGCCGATCGCCCCAATGACGCGGTGCCGGCCTCGGGATTCGTCGTGCTTGATGCCGCCGGCAACGGCGTGGCCTGCAACGTCACCACCTATGGCCTGTTCGGCACCGGCCGCATGCTGGCCGGGACCGGCATCTTCTTGGCGGCGGCGCCGGGGGTGAACAGCGGTCCGCCGGCCGTCGGCCCGGTGATGGTGGTCAACCCCAACGTCCAGGAATTGCGCTTCGCCGCCGCCGCCAGCGGCGGCGCCACCGCGCCCACCGCCATGACCCAGGTTCTGCTGGATGCCCAGTTCGCCGGCGGCAAGCTGGACGAGGCGGTTGCCGCCGGCCGCGTGCATCATTCCGGCAACCCCGACGTCGTCTTCGTCGAAGAAGGCAAGGTCGACCCATCGACATTGACCAAGCGTGGCCACCAGGCCAAGGCGGTGCCCATGCCGTCGCGGGTCAACGCGCTGAAATGCGGCACCGGCAATCCCGGCTTCACCCGCTGTCAGGTGACGGCCGACCCGCGCGGCTTTGGCATGGCGGTGGTGGTGGGCAGGGACTGAGTCAATCAACACTGCCGTGCTGTAAAAAGGGGACGGAATGGGTCATCCCCATGCCATCGTGGTGGTCAGCAACGCCGTTTACACCCTGCTGCCTTCCACCTTCGCGGAACTGGCGGAAGGCTTGCGGGGGCTGGGCCACCCGGTAAGCTTTCACCGGATTGACGGCGCCCATGATTATCAGGTTCTGTGCGAAGAGGTGCGTGCACGCAGTTGCCGTGGCGAGGATTTTTTCGTCTTGGACGGCAACTGCAAGCTGCGTCTCCCCGGCGATGGTCAGGGGTTGCGTCGGTTCAGCTACGTCACCGACGCCCCTTGGGGTCAGATTGACAACATCCAGGTCTTCCCAGCCGGTGGCAGCGTCAGCTACGTAGACCGTTCTCATGGCGCGTTCTACCGGGACTTTCCTTTTCCTTTGCAGACCGTGTTCCTGCCCCATGGCGGTCCACAGCTGCTTGCTGGGGCCGATCAGCCTCGCGATATCGACCTTCTGTTCATCGGCAATCTGGCGACGCCGGCGCGGATGGAGCAGTTCCGCGAATCGATCGCCTCTCTTCCGCCGCCCTTGCCGCAGGTGTTCACCGTGTCCTTGGAAATGCTGCTGGAGGAGGGGCTGGACCCCTATGCCGCTTTCAAGGTCGCCTTGTTGACCCAAGGGTTGACGGTTGCGGATCTGGGGCTGGACAACGTCGTCAATGGCTTGGACTTCTTGTGCCGTTTCGCCGAATCGCACAATCGCTGGCGTTTGTTGACGTCGCTGGGGGATTTGCCGGTCAGCCTGTACGGTCTGGTCGACGACCGTTTTTTTGACCGCCTTCCCGAAAATGTGACTTATGGCGGCATCGCCACCGAAGAGCAGGTCATCGCCTTGATGAGCCGCTGCAAGGTGTTGCTGAATTCGGTTTCGGTGTTTCCCCAAGGCGGACACGAGCGTCTGTGGTACGGCTTGGCCTGTGGCGCCGCAATCTGTACCGACCACAGCCAGTTCGTGGCGGAAAGCTTGACCTATGGCCGTCATCTTCTGGATTTGGAAGAGGCCCGCGATAGCCGGGGAGAAACCTTGAGGCCGTGGCTGACGGACGAGCCGGGGCGCCGTGACATGGTCAATGCGGCGCGTGAAATCTATGTCGGCCGCCACACCTGGCGGCATCGGGCGGCGATTATTCAACAAGCCATGGCGGTGGTGCCTTGACAGCGACCGGGGCCGCTTCTTGAATGGCGGCCTTGTGGATCAGACCTGGATGCCGTCCGTGTTCAAAGCCCAGACCAACATCAGCCCCTTCATCGTCATGGACGTCATGCGGGCCGCCAACCAGCGGGCGGCACAGGGCGGCGACGTGGTGCACCTGGAAGTGGGCCAGCCCTCGGGCCAGGCGCCCAGTCGGGTTCTGGCGGCCGCCCGCGCCGCCCTGGACAGCGATCCCATCGGCTACACCGAGGCGTTCGGCCTGCCGCAATTGCGCGAAAAGATCGCTGTCCATTACCGTCATGCCTATGGGACCGGCGTCGACCCGTCGCGTATCGCGGTGACGACCGGCTCGTCGGCGGGATTCCTTCTGGCATTCCTGGCGGCGTTCCAGCCCGGAGACCGGGTGGCGGTGGCCGCGCCCGGATATCCGGCTTATCGCAACATCCTGACCGCCCTGGGCATCGAATGTGTGCTGGTGCCGGTGGGGCCGGCCTCGCGCTATCAATTGACCGTCGACGTACTGGAAAAGGTCGAGGGGCGGCTGGATGGCGTGGTGGTGGCGTCGCCCTCCAACCCCACCGGGTCCATGCTGAACGCCGCCGAGGTGGCGGCGTTGTCGGCGTGGTGCGAGGTGCGGGGCATCCGCCTGATATCTGACGAAATCTATCACGGTATCACCTATGGCGCCCCGGCGGCCTCGGCGGCGGGACAAAGCGAGCATGCGGTGATCGTCAACTCGTTCTCGAAATACTACGCCATGACCGGCTGGCGCCTGGGTTGGCTGGTGCTGCCCGAGGACTTGGTTCGGTCGGTGGAATGCTTGCAGCAGAATTTGTTCATCTCGGCGCCGACACTCAGCCAGTTGGCGGCGATCGCCGTTTTCGACAGTTATGACGAATTGGACGCGCGGGTGGCGGCTTACGCCCGAAACCGCGACATCTTGCTGAACGAGTTGCCGAGAGCCGGCTTCCGCAAGCTGGCGCCATCGGATGGCGCCTTCTACCTTTATGCCGACATCGCCGAACTGACCAACGACAGCGCCGATTATTGCCGCCGCATGCTGGCCGAAACCGGGGTGGCGACCACCCCTGGCATCGATTTCGACCCGTTGGCCGGTGCCCACACCTTGCGTTTTTCCTTCGCCGGCTCGGCCGACGACATGGTCAAGGCCGCCGAACGGCTTCGGAACTGGCGGAAATAGGCAAGTCCAGAACCTGTTCGGCGTGGTCCATCAGCAGATGGGCCAGGGACGTGGCGCCGAAATGGCTGGAATGGATCAGGCAGGAATCGCCCGACGTCACGATGGCGCGGCCTTCTTCCGGATCCAGCGCCTTCAGCATGTGGCCGACATCGGCGACGGTGATCACAGCGCCCTCGGCGAAGACCAGGGCGGCGTCCACGTCGTCGGGCAGCGCCGCCAGGCCGGCG
>JAIWOG010000139.1 GCA_020217035.1 Magnetospirillum sp.
CCCTGCACGCCGCCTTGCTTGTTCAGGCGGTCCACGTACATCTCCAGCGTCTTCTTCTCGGGCTCGCCCAGGAACGACGCCGGACCCGTCACTGACAAAAAGGCGCCGATCCGCACCGGATCCGCCGCTTGCGCCGATCCGATCCCGACAAAGCCCAAGGCGGCAAAGGCCGCCGCGCCCCAACGCATGAGGTTGCGCATGCTCAAATCTCCTCCCAATTCTTCCGCGGCTTATTATCTGCCGTCGGGCGATTTAAAAGCTTAAATGCCCCCAGGGCAATGCCCTGTCGGCAACGGGACCGTTATTCGCTTCGTTCTGCCGCTGCACTAAAATACGAAATTCATTTTTTATCACAACTTTACAAATGTACTTAGAATCAAGAAAAAGATTGCTGCGGCGCAATAACATCTTGTCTGCATCCATCATCACAAAGACCACAACAAGAAGGCGAGTTCCTGAATTCACGGCAAGCAAGGTCTTCACCCGATGCGCACGCCTTGCGCACACGTTAAAATTCATTTAAATTTTCGTCACAGGTGGGATGACATTGCCATGACCATGGGGATGGGAGGGCGTTGATGGGGGCTGATGCTTCGCTTGTCGACAAGCTGAAGGCACAACGTGATCGCTTCATCGCTTTCGCTTTTGCCGGTGCCGACGTTTTGATGGAAGTGGACAAGGATGGCGTCATCGGCTTTTCCACCGGTGCGGCAGAGGCGCTTTACGGCCTGACCGACGACGACATGGTCGGGCGGTCGCTGTCCGAATTCGTCTTTCCCCGCGACCGCAAACGATTCGAAGACAGCATGCTGCGACTGATGAACACGTCGCGGTTGGACCACACCCCGTTCACCCTGATGGGGTCGGGCGGCGCGGTGACCCGCATGCGGCTGTCGGGCATTCACCTGCCCCACCTGAAGAACACCTATCACGTGGTGATGTCGCGCATTCCGCCGATGGCGTCGGTGGAAATCGAGCGCATCAACGGCGAGGTGGACCACAAGGGCCAGTTCATCGACATGGTGCGCCAACGTCTGAACGAGGCCAACCGCATCGGCACCGACTACACCCTGACCCTGTTCGACCTGTCGGGAAGCAACCTGTCCAGCATTGACGGCAAGGCGGCGCAGACCTTCTTGTCGACCATGCACACCGCCATGGAGGAATGCTCGGTGCGCGGCGATTCCGCCGGTTCCCTGGGCGGCGCCTCGTTCGGACTGGTGCACGACGACAAGATACCGCTGGCGGAAATCCATAAAAGGGTGTCGCTGGTGGCCGAACGCTTCGCCGACAAGACCAAGGGCGCCAACATCAAGATGCGCTCGGCCACCCTGGACATGGAAGATTCGTCGCTGTCGGACGAGGACATCGGCAAGGCCCTGGGCTACATCATCAACAACTTCGTGCGTGACAGCGGCACCTTCAACATGAAGTCGCTGGTGGAAGGGGCGCAATTGGCCATGGCCGACACGCTGACCCGCGTGCGCAACTTCCGCAAGATGATCAAGCACGAAGAACGCCTGGTCTTCCTGTTCCAGCCCATCGTCAACGTGCGCACCGGCGCCGTCTTGAAATACGAGGCGTTCTCGCGCATCGACAACAACGGCACGCTGTTCACCCCCAACCAGATCATCCCGTTCGCCACCGATGTCGGCCTGATCGGCGAGTTCGACCTGATCACCATCAAGAAGGCGCTGAACCTGCTCAGGGAAACCGGCACGGTGTCGACCCTGGCCCACATCTCGGTCAACGTTTCCGGCCATTCGCTGGGCAACCCGGCCTTCTACCAGACATTGGTGAAGATGCTGGAGGAGAACCGCAAGGTGCTGGGCCGCCTGGTGCTGGAAATCACCGACGCGGCGCAGATCTTCAACCTGAACGAAGCCAAGCGCCTGCTGACCCGCATCCGCCGCCTGGGCACCCGCATCTCGCTGGACGATTTCGGCACCGGCGGCGCCGCCTTCGAGTTGCTGCGCAACCTGCCGGTGGACTTCGCCAAGTTCGACCGCGACATCATCATGGATGCCGCCGACCCCAAGGGCCGATCGGTGCTGAAGGCGATGACCAGCCTGTGTCACGATTTGGGCATCGTCACCGTCGGCGAATGCGTGGAAGACGCCGCCACCTTGCTGAACCTGTCCACCATCGGCATCGACTATGCCCAGGGCTATTATTTCGGCAAGCCGGCCGCCGACGCCGCCAAGCGCATCAAGTACTTCACCGAACACGTCAAGCAGGCCGGCACCGCCGAAGCGGGCTTGATGACAGGGTCATAAGCGCAGGCTATAAGCTGGCCGTCATGAGCCAGATCGAAATCGCATCCCTGACCCCGTTCGAAGCCCGCGCCGAAGCCTCGGCCCTGCGCGAGAAGCTGACCCGCTGGGACTTGGCCTATCATCAGGCCGATGCCCCGGAAGTGGACGATTCCACCTATGATTCGGCCCGGCGCCGCCTGCTGGCCATCGAGGAACGCTTCCCCGAACTGGCGAGGAACAGCCCCACCGCCAAGATCGGCGCCCCGGTGGCGGACGGTTTCGGCAAGGTCCGCCACGGCGTGCCCATGCTGTCCCTGGACAACGCTTTCACCGAAGACGACGTGCGCGAGTTCGAAAACCGCATCCGCCGCTTCCTGGCCCTGCCCCCCGACCAGATCATCGCCTTCGTCGCCGAACCCAAGATCGACGGCCTGTCCATCAGCCTTCGTTATGAACACGGCCGCTTCGTCCGCGCCGCCACCCGTGGCGACGGCGCCGAGGGCGAGGACGTCACCGCCAACGTCCGCACCCTGATCGCCAAGGGCAAGATCCCGGAAAGCTTCGAGGCCGCGCCGGACGTCATCGAAATCCGTGGCGAAATCTACATGACCAAGGCCGACTTCCTGGCGCTGAACCAAGCCCAGGAAACGGCCGGTGACAAGGTCTTCGCCAATCCCCGGAACGCCGCCGCAGGGTCGTTGCGGCAACTGGACAGCGCGATTACCGCCAGCCGCCCGTTGTCGTTGTTCGCCTATGCCATGGGGGAGCTTGCCGGCGACGTGGGCGCCAGCCACAGCCAGTTCCTGGACCGTCTGCGGGCCTGGGGCTTTCCGGTCAACGACCGCATCCGCCAATGCCTGGGTGCCGACGAATTGCTGGAGCATTACGCCGCCATCGGCGCCGGGCGTGCGAATCTGGACTATGACATCGACGGTGTCGTCTACAAGGTCGACCGTTTCGACTGGCAGCAGCGTCTGGGCTTCGTCAGCCGGTCGCCCCGCTGGGCCATCGCCCACAAGTTCCCCGCCGAACAGGCCACCACCGTGCTGGAGAAGATCGAAATCCAAGTCGGCCGCACCGGCGCCTTGACCCCGGTCGCCCATCTGAGGCCGGTCAATGTCGGCGGCGTGGTGGTCAGCCGCGCCACCCTGCACAATGCCGACGAGATCGAGCGCAAGGGCGTGCGGGTGGGTGACACGGTGATCGTCCAGCGGGCCGGCGACGTCATCCCGCAAGTGGTGGGCGTGGTCGCCGACCAGCCACGCGGCGAGACTGACTTCGTCTTCCCCGCCACCTGCCCGGTCTGCGGCAGCCACGTCATCCAGGCCGAGGGCGAGGTGGCGCGGCGCTGTTCCGGCGGCCTGTCCTGCGGCGCCCAGGTCAAGGAACGGCTGCGCCATTTCGTTTCCCGCAACGCTTTCGACATCGAAGGGCTGGGCGACGAGAACATCGAGTTCCTGGTGGATGGCGGCTGGATCAAGGCCCCCGCCGACATCTTCCGCCTGGAAGCCAAGAACAGCCAGGGGCTGCAACGGCTGCAGAATTTCAAGGGCTGGGGCGAGAAGAAGGTCGCCAAGCTGTTTGCCGCCATCGCCGCCCGCAATACCATCGCGTTGGAACGCTTCATCTTCGCGCTCGGCATCCGTCAGGTGGGCGAAGCCACCGCCAAGCGGCTGGCCCGGCATTACGGCACGTTCCAAAGCTGGCGCGATTCCATGCTGGCGGCGGTTCCGCGCGAAAACGACGCCTATCACGACCTGATTTCCATCGAGGACATCGGCCCGTCGGTGGCCGGCGACATCCTGGCTTTCTTCGCCGAGGACCATAACCTTAAGGCGCTGGACGACCTGGCCGAGCAGATCACCATCGAAGACGCCCAAGTGATCGAAGCCGGCGATTCGCCGGTATCGGGCAAGTCGGTGGTGTTCACCGGCGAGTTGGTGGCCATGACCCGCGCCGAGGCCAAGGCGCGGGCCGAATCCCTGGGCGCCAAGGTGGTGGGCAGCGTTTCCAAGAAAACCGATTACGTGGTCGCCGGCCCCGGCGCCGGCTCCAAGCTGACCCAGGCGGAAAGCCTGGGCCTGACCGTGCTCACCGAACAGCAATGGCTGGAGCTGATCGGCGGATGAAAACTTTCTTCACCGCTTGGTAACCCGAAGCGGGCAATCTGACACATTGGGGCCAGAAGGCCCCGCCCTTCCCCGCCACGACCACGATGTGATGAGCACACCGCCCGAGGATCCCCGCGCCAAGTTCACCCGGCCGTTGCAGCGCCCCGGCGCCGACGGCGCGGCGCGTCCTGCCTTGCCCGCCCGTCCCAGCCTGCCGGCGGTGATCGACCACAAACCGGCAGCCGCCACCGCCGAGGAACCCGCCCACGCCCAATCCGGCGGCCTGGCCCGGCTGCTGGAAGCGGTGGCCAAGATGCTGCAACCCAAGTCGACCGCCAAGGAACCGGCCGAGGCGCAGCCCGCCCCCCGGGCCGAACCGGCGGTGCTGAACGTGGTGGTGGCGGCCATGAACGGCGACAATTCCGACGGCGCCGCCTCGCAGCAAATCTACAAGGCGCTGGACCTGCGCCAGACGCTGAAGGTCAAGCCGCTGCCCCGCCCCTTTGTGCTGGAAAACCCGCTGGACCCGGCGCAGGTGGCGGCGCTGGTCACCAACGCCCGCCACGCGGTGGCCGAGGAAAACGCCGACCTGCTGGTGTGGGGCGACGTGTCCAAGGATGGCTATGTGCTGCGCTTCGCCACCGCCAACATCCCCGACGAGGAAAAGCCCGCGTCGTTCGGGCCGCATTTCCGCGTCGAATTGCCGATGAACCTGGGCGAGCCGCAGTTGCACATGCTGTACGCCGCCACCCTGGCCGCCGCCGAGCCGGCCAACGAGATGCAACGCGCCGCCCTGCGCCGCCTGCTGCCCCCGGCCATCGAGCCCTTGGAGGCGCTGGCCGGCAAGCCCCCAGTATCGCTGTCCATGGGCCAACAGCGTTCGGTGTTGCTGACCTTCGCCCATGTGTGCACCACCTGCGCCCTGCTGATGCCGCCGTCGCAATCGGACGTCTGGTTCGACAAGGCCGTCCACGCCTATCAAGGGGCGGAAAAGCGCCTGGGCCGCAACGAGCCCCCGCACGAAGTGGCGCTGATCCACAAGCATCTGGCGGCGTCGCTGACGGTGCGGGCGGAACGGGTCAAGGACAAGGCGCAAGCCCATCTGGAACAGGCGGTGAAATATTGGCGGGAAGCCGCCGCCCACCTGACCCGCGCCAGCCTGCCGCTGGAATGGGCGGCGGCGCAGACCCGGCTGGGGGTGGCCTTGCACCGCCTGGATTTGATCACCGGCGATTCCGAGTTACTGCGCGAGGCCCTGGGCTGCCTGCAAGCGGCACTTCAGGTCCACACCAAGACCGAAGCCCCCAATCGTTGGGCCGACATCATGCATTCCATCGCCCAGGTGCTGGAAGTCTATGGCGACCAGTTGAAGAACCCCGAGGTGCTGCAACGCGCCGTCGACGCCTGCAACCTGGTCCTGGAAGTGCGCTCGCGCGATCGCACGCCCTTGGCCTGGGCGGCGACGCTGAACACCTTGGGCTCGGCTTTGTTCCTGCTGGACCGCCACGGCGGCGGCACCACCCACCTGCCCGAGGCCGAACGGGTGTTCGAGGACGCCCACGAAGTGTTCACCGCCCACGGCGCCAAGGGTCCGGCCCAGGTGGCCGCCCGCAACCTGGCCCATGTGCGCAAGCTGGCCGAGGAACGCAAGGGCCGCGCCGTCATCGACCCGGATTGGCGTTGAAGCCTAGGAAACCTGGTTTCGTCCCGCCGCCTTGGCTTGGTAAAGCTGGCGGTCGGCCTGGGACAACGCCTGCTCAACCCCGTGCTCGCCGCACACCGCCGCCACACCGAAACTGGCGGTGAAGCCAACCGGGCCATGGGCGGTCTCGACACCCAGCGCCGCCAGCGTCTGACGCAGGCGTTCGGCCACCGCCCGCGCCTCCTCCACCCCTGATCCGGGCAGCGCCAGAGCGAATTCCTCGCCGCCCAGACGGCCGCAGATATCCACTTCCCGCAAGCTGTGGCGCAGTACCTCGCCGGTCAGCCGCAGGGCAGCGTCGCCGATGGCATGACCATGACGGTCGTTCAGGGTTTTGAAATGGTCCAGGTCCAGCATCACCAAGGACATGGGCAACCCCAGGCGCAGATGCAGGCGCCATGCGGTCTCGGTGCGTTCCATGAAATCGCGGCGGTTCGACACTCCGGTCAAGGCGTCGGTGGTGGCCAGACGAATCAGGTCGCGGTCGGAATCCTCCTTGACCAGCAACAGGAACGCGAAACCGTCGGCCAAGGCTGACACATAGCCGATGGCGAACAGGATCTGGTTGAACGCCAAGTTGGCGCCGGGCAGCCATTGGTCGCTGATCGCCGCGTACCAGGTCCGCACCAAAGCAGCGACCGCCAGAGTGGCGTTGCTGAGCACCAGCACGCTTTGCACCGGCGAAGCCTTGCGTCGGGCCATGGCGATGACCAGGGTGTTGCCGGCGGTGAACACGAACAGCCCGAATGAGAACAGCAGCGCCATGTGAGCAGCCGTCAGCTCCCGTCCCAACCGCAGATAGGCCAGGTTGTAGGCCACCACGGCCACGCCCGCCAACACCAACACCCCCCGCCACAGCCCAGGACGGCCGGAATAGACGACGAAGGCCAGCAATTCCAACCCGTGCCCGACGTAAAGCAGCGAGTTTCCCATGGGAGCCAGGACCGGGGGCAGCATGGGTTTCAACAACACCAACAGGATTCCCAAGCCCTTGATCACCTGTCCCGACGCCCACAGGCGCAAGGTCCAGCGCTCGGCGCGGGTTCCGGCATAGGTCAGCATGATGGCGCCGAACAGCAAGTTGCTGACCATCAGCGCCGCCCACAAGGTCTTGGTGTCGAAAGGCAAAACGCCCCGCCCTATATCGAGTACGACCTCAGTATAGAAGCGATCCCCCGTACAGCCAATCCCCGGCACGGCGCCAACGCCCCATCCAAACAATATGTTGCATCGCGACAAACAAAGCTGGTACAAGCAGACCAGCCTTGATCGCCCCATGTGCGCAGGCGCCGGTCCCCGTTGATCTGGACGCCGTTTGCGACAAGGCCCCTTCCCGCTGGTTGCGCACCCTTCGGGCGCCCCTGTCCCGTCACCGGATCGCCGGTGGCGCGTGATGCATTGTGAAAGATCTTCATGACTTCGTTCAAAGACCTCGGCCTGGCCGAACCGTTGATTTTCGCCCTTGAAGCCGAGGGTTACACCCATCCGACCCCCATTCAGGAACAGGCCATCCCGCAATTGCTGGAAGGTCACGACGTGCTGGGCATCGCCCAGACCGGCACCGGCAAGACCGCCGCCTTCGCCCTGCCCATCCTGCACCGCATCGCCGGCGACAAGCGCCGCGCAGCACCCCGCACCGTGCGCCACCTGATCCTGACGCCGACCCGCGAGTTGGCGGTGCAGATCAACGACGGCTTCGCCACTTATGGCCGCAACCTGCGCTTCCGCCGCGCCTGCGTGTTCGGCGGCGTCGGCCAAGGCCCGCAGGTCCGGGCGCTGAACGGCGGCGTCGACGTCATGGTCGCCACCCCTGGCCGCCTGATCGATTTGATGGACCAAGGCTTCGTCAACTTGTCGGCAGTGGAAAGCCTGGTGCTGGACGAAGCCGACCGCATGCTGGACATGGGCTTCATCCATCCGGTGCGCAAGATCGCCGCCCTGCTGCCCAGCGGCCGCCAGACCTTGCTGTTCTCGGCCACCATGCCCAAGGCGGTGGCCGATTTGGCGTCGTTCCTGCTGCGCGACCCGGTGCGTGTCGAGGTCACCCCGGTGTCGTCCACCGCCGAACGCATCGAACAGAAGGTGCTGTTCGTCACCCGCGACAACAAGCGCAACCTGCTGCGCGACCTGCTGCGCGGCAAGGACGTGGAACGGGCTATCGTCTTCACCCGCACCAAGCACGGCGCCAACCGTGTCGCCGAGCAACTGGCCAAGGACGGCATCCCCGCCGACGCCATCCATGGCAACAAAAGCCAGAACGCCCGCCAGCGGGCTTTGGACGCCTTCAGGTCCGGCGAGGTCCGCGCCCTGGTCGCCACCGACATCGCGGCGCGCGGCATCGACATCGACAACGTCACCCACGTGGTGAACTTCGAGTTGCCCAACGAGCCGGAAAGCTATGTCCACCGCATCGGCCGCACCGCGCGGGCCGGCGCCGAGGGCATCGCCGTGTCGTTCTGCGACGCCGAGGAAGTGGCCTATCTGCGCCAGATCGAAAAGACCATCCAGCAACCGGTGCCGGTGGATTCCGACCACGGCTACCACGCCGAACCGGTGGCCAAGCTGTTCGCCAGCGGCAAGGGCAGCCCGCCCAAGCGCAATTCCGGTGGCGGCCGCCCCTTCGTCGGCGGCAGCCGCCCGCAATCAGGCGGCAACGGCGCCGGCCGGCCGCAAGGCGCTGCCGGAACCGGCAACCGCCCCAAGGGTCCCAACGGTGGCGGCCAACAGCGTGCTGCGGCGGGGGCTTCCGCCGGCAATGGCGGCCAGCGCCGTCATGCCGCTGGTCCCGGCGGCCACGGCCACAGCAAGCGTGGCTGAACCATCAAAGGCCGGTTCCCCAGGGAACCGGCCTTTTTCTTCAAGGCGACTTCTTGCCGGCTTTCGGCACCACCGGGACGTATTCCTCGGGCCAATGCATGGCGCAGGCCGACGTTCCCGGATCGCGCCACTCCTTGGCCAGGGTGGCGATGGTCTCATGGCCCAGGCGGCCGCGCGGGTCGCGTTGCACCTGGATCAGGTGATAGGACAAGATCGGCTGGTGATTGTGGTTGAAGTGGAAGGTCCCGCGCACCGAGGCGAACTCGGCGCGGCGGAAGGCCGCCCGCAATGCCTCTGAATCGCCGGTCTTGCCGCCGGTGGCCTTGATGGCGGCATCCAGCAACAACACCGCGTCATAGCCCCGCGCCGCGTGCTCGGACGGCGGGCGGCCGAATTCCATCTCGAAATCGCCGATGAAGCGCTTGTTGCCAGGAATGTCCTGGTCGGCGGTCCAGTTGACCACCGCGCGGACGTCCAAGGCGGCATCGCCCAGCGCCGGCAACGCCGTGCGCGCCACCGAATCGGCATCGGTGTAAAGCGGCGCCAATTCCTTGCCGCCGGCTTCCGCATAGGCGCGGATGAAGGCCCCGCCCATGCCGCCGGTCAGCAACGAATAGACCGCATCCGGCTTGATTTCGCCAATGCGGCGCAGTTCCCGCCCATAGGTCGCCGCCCCCACTTTGGGGCTGAGAACGGTGATTTCGAAGGGAAAGGCATGGCGAAACGCCGCCAACGCCTGCTCGGCCAGGCTGGTCTGGGGGGCCAAGACCACCAGCTTGCGCATGCCCTCGGCGACCAGATACCCCCCCAGCACCGCATGCGGCGCCACGAAAGGCGGCGCCAGCCCGAACAGGTTGGGCAGGCAGCCCGTCCCAGTCACGACGGCCGGCGGTTCTTCCAGGGTCAGGACGAACAGCCGGGCCTTGTCCACGGACTTGAGCATGGCGGCCATGGAGGGCTGGGCCACGGCGGCGACCACCACATCCAGACGTTCGGTGCGGACCACCCGTTCCACGGCCCTTGCGGCGATTTCGGCCGAGCCCTTGTCGTCCACCGCCACCACGCGGATTTCCTGGTTGCTGAAACGCCCGCCCAATTGCTTGAGGCCCAGGGTG
>JAIWOG010000140.1 GCA_020217035.1 Magnetospirillum sp.
AACCCGTCCACCGCGTCCTGGCCGGCGATGGCCCCAGCCCCGCTGCGGGTGGCGACGAAGCCGACGACGATGGATGGATCGGCGGCCCCCGACAAGCCGGCGGCCCGCGCCGCAGCCGGCGCCGTGGCCAAAGCCGTCATCCCGGTCAAGAAATGGCGCCGCCGCATGACTTCATCCCTTCTTCTTGGCGCGGGCGAAGGCTTCGGCGAAGGCGCCGCTGCCCATGCCGCCCCCCGCCGGCTTGGCCTCCATCTTGGCCTTGGGGGCCGGACGCTGGTCGCGCTCTTGCCGCGCTGCCGGAGCGGGGGCGTCGCCCTTGCGCGTCGCATGCGGAGCATCGCCCTTCCTCATGGTGAGCGCGATACGCTTGCGCTTCAAGTCCACTTCCAGAACCTTGACGCTGACCACGTCGCCGGGCTTGACCACTTCATGGGGGTCCTTGACGAAACGATCCGCCAGGGCGGAGACGTGGACCAGGCCGTCCTGATGGACGCCAATGTCGACGAAGGCGCCGAAATTGGTGACGTTGGTGACCACGCCCTCCAGCACCATGCCGGGCTTCAGGTCCTCCATGGTCTCGACGCCTTCCTTGAACTCGGCGGTCTTGAACTCGGGGCGCGGGTCGCGGCCGGGTTTTTCCAGTTCGCGCAGGATGTCCTTCACCGTCGGCTCGCCGAAACGCTCGTCGGTAAAGTTGGCCGGCTTCAGCCCGCGCAGGAAGGCGACGTCGCCGATCATCGACGACAGGTCGCGGCCGGTGGCGGCGGCGATGCGCTTGACCACGTCATAGGCTTCCGGGTGCACCGCCGAGCCATCCAGCGGGTTGTTGCCGTTGGCGACACGCAGGAAGCCGGCGGCCTGCTCGAATGCCTTGGGCCCCAGGCGGTCCACCTGCTTCAACGCCTCGCGGCTGGCGAACGGGCCGTGCAGGTCGCGATGCGCCACGATGTTGGCGGCGACACTCGGCGACAGGCCGGCGACGCGGGCCAAAAGCGGCGCCGAGGCGGTGTTGACCTCGACGCCGACGGCGTTCACGCAATCTTCCACCACCGCGTCCAACTGGCGGCCCAGGCGCGACTGGTTGACGTCGTGCTGGTACTGGCCGACGCCGATGGATTTGGGGTCGATCTTCACCAATTCGGCCAGCGGGTCCTGCAAGCGTCGGGCGATGGAGACGGCGCCGCGCAAGCTGACGTCCAGATTGGGGAATTCCTTGGCTGCCAGTTCCGACGCCGAATAGACCGAGGCGCCGGCTTCCGACACCACCAGCTTTTGCAAGGCCAGATCGGGATTGCGCTTCATCAATTCGGCCACCAGACGCTCGGTCTCGCGGCTGGCGGTGCCGTTGCCGATGGCCACCAGCTCGATCTTGTGCTTGCGGCACAGACCGGCCAGGGTCATCAGGCTGCCCATGACGTCCTGCTTGGGCGGGAACGGATAGATTGTGTTGGTATCGACCACCTTGCCGGTCTGGTCGACCACCGCCACCTTGACGCCGGTGCGGATGCCCGGGTCCAGGCCCAAGGTGGGGCGCAGCCCGGCCGGGGCCTGCAACAGCAGCGCCCGCAAATTACGGGCGAAGACGTTGATCGCCTCTTCTTCCGCGGCATCACGCAGGCGGCCGGTCAGCTCCAACTCCAAATGCAGATGAATTTTCACCCGCCACGCCCAGCGTACGGTTTCCACCAGCCAGGAATCGGCGCTTCGGCCGCGATCGGCGATGTTGAAGGCACGGGCGATCTTCATCTCGGCGGCGCCGGGGCCTTTGAAAACCTGGCCTTCCGGGGTGGCGGCCTCGTCGCCGGGCAACAGTTTCAGAGTCAAAACGTTTTCGTTGCGACCACGGAACAAGGCCAGGGCGCGATGGGACGGAATATCCTTGATGGCCTGACGGAAGTCAAAATAGTCGCTGAACTTGGCGCCCTTTTCCGCCATGCCCTCGGCCAAGGCGGACACCAGCACGCCGTCCGACCACAACAGGTCGCGCAGGCCGGCCAGCAGGTCGGCGTCCTCGGCCATGCGCTCCATCAAAATCTGCCGGGCGCCGTCCAGCGCCGCCTTGGCGTCGGGCACCGCCTCGGTGACGAACTTCGCCGCCTCGGCTTCCGGCGCCAAGGTGGGATCGGCCAGCAGCGAATCGGCCAGCGGTTCCAGGCCGTTCTCGCGGGCGATCTGCGCCTTGGTGCGGCGCTTCTGCTTATAGGGCAGATACAGGTCTTCCAGACGCGCCTTGCTGTCGGCAATGGCGATCAGCGCCGCCAGTTCCGGGGTCAGCTTGCCCTGTTCGTCGATGGACTTGACGATTGCCGAGCGGCGGTCCTCCAACTCGCGCAAATAGACCAGCCGTTCCTCCAAGGTGCGCAGTTGGGTGTCGTCCAGGCCGCCGGTCGCTTCTTTGCGGTAGCGGGCGACGAAGGGCACGGTCGCCCCTTCGTCCAGCAAAGCGATGGTGGCGATCACCTGGGCGTCGCGCACCCCCAGTTCCTGGGCGATGCGGGTGGCGATAGGAGGCAGGGCGGTCATCAACGTTCCTTCATGGTTCAACCCAAGCCAAGCTGTTTAGCCTGTGCCGGGCCTGCTGGGAAGCACAAACCCCGCCCTATTTCCGCCGCATGACCGTGCTGTCATCGAGGTCTCTGGACAGCCGATTCGGGAGGGAATACTGTCCAGAAAATAGTCCTTTTTTGGGGGAATCCCACTTCCATGCGCCTGTCCGGCTTTCTGGTCCTGATCTTCATCATCCTGGCTAATCTTGGCTTCTGGGCGGCTCTGAACCAGCCCAAATCCGGCTTGCCATGGGCAGGGACCATCCATTCGGTGTCGTTCTCGCCGTCGCGCGCCGACGACGACCCCACCATCGTGCGCCAGTTCCCGCAATACGAAGACACCATGCTGGCCACGCGCGAGGAAATGGACGAAGACCTTGCCATGCTGTCGGGCAAGGTCACCCAGGTCCGCACCTATTCCACCCTGGAAGGGCTGGACCAGGTGCCGGAACTGGCTGGCAAGCACGGCTTGAAGGCGGTTCCCGGCGCCTGGCTGGACGAACGCCTGGGCCGCAACGAACGCGAGATCGCCAACATCATCCGCATCGCGCGGGACAATCCCAACGTCGAACGCGTCATTATCGGCAACGAAAACCTGACGCTGCATCGCCTGACCCCGGAACAGATGATCCGCTACATCCGCCGGGTGCGCGCCGAGATTCCGGCCCATGTCAAGATCAGCACGGCGGAAGCCTGGTCCATCTGGCTGGAACATCCGGAAGTGGCCCAGGAAGTGGACTTCATCACCATCCACACCTTGCCCTTCTGGGAACGCGTCGACATCGAGGAAGCGCTTGCCTTCACCCAGCGCATGGTGCGCGAGGTCAAGGCCGCCTATCCCGACAAGCCGCTTTACATCGGCGAAGTGGGCTGGCCGTCGGCCGGACGCTCGTACGGCCGGGCCGAGCCCAGCCTGGTCAACCAGGCTTTGTTCCTGCGCCGCTTCCTGAATTGGGCCAACGAGGAAGGGCTGGACTACAACGTCGTCGAAGCCTTCGACCAGCCGTGGAAGGTCAACCTGGACGGCACCGCGTCGGAAAAGCACTGGGGCATCTTCACCGTCGAACGCACGCCCAAGTTCGACTGGATCGGCCCGGTCATCGAATTCCAGGAATGGCCGTTCCAGGCCGCCGCCGCCACCCTGATCGCCTTCTTGCCGGTGGCGTGGTTCCTGATGCGCTGGAAAGACCTGCGTCTGGCCGGCAAGGTGTTCTTCGCCATGCTGGTGCAGTTCGCCGCCACCTTGGTGATCTGGACCATGTCGACCCCGGTGGTGCGCGACCTGGCGCCGGCCACCGAATTGATGGTCTTCGTACTGCTGCCGGCCCAGTTGCTTTTGCTGGTGGTGGTGCTGATCAACGGCATCGAGGTCACCGAGCTGACCTGGTCGGGACGCCTGAAACGCGGCTTCAAGCCCCATCCCCCCGACGTCATCAAGCGCTTCCCCAAGGTGTCGCTGCACCTGCCGTGCTATAACGAGCCGCCGGAAATGGTGAAGCTGACCATCGATTCGCTGTTGGCGCTGGACTATCCCAACTTCGAAATCATCGTCTTGGACAACAACACCAAGAAGGAAGAAGTGTGGCGCCCGGTCGAGGCATATTGCGCCCAGTTCCCCGACAAGGTGAAGTTCTACCATCTGGCGCCGTGGCCCGGCGCCAAGGCCGGCGCCTTGAATTTCGGCCTCTCCGTCACCGACCCGGAAGCCGAGATCATCGGCGTCGTCGATTCCGACTATCAGGTCCGCCGCGACTGGCTGTCCTCGCTGGTGCCCTATTTCGAGGACCCCAAGGTCGGCCACGTCCAGGCGCCCCAGGATCACCGCGACTGGGAACGCGACCTGTTCAAGGAAATGATCAACTGGGAATATGCCGGCTTCTTCGACATCGGCATGGTGTTCAGGAACGAGGCCAACGCCATCATCCAGCACGGCACCATGACCCTGGTGCGCAAGAAGGCCATGGCCGATGCCGGCCAGTGGGCCGAGTGGTGCATCGTCGAAGACGCCGAGTTGGGCCTGCGCATGATGAAGCTGGGCTACGAATCGGTCTACATCCAGGAACGCATGGGCCATGGTCTGGTTCCCGACAGCTTCATGGCCTACAAGAAACAGCGCTTCCGCTGGGCCTATGGCGCCGTCCAAATCCTGAAAGCCCATTGGAAAAGCCTGATCCCGTTCAAGGAAACCGGCCTGACCGCCGGCCAGAAATACCATTTCGTGTCGGGCTGGCTGCCGTGGTTCGCCGACGGCTTCTATCTGATGTTCTGCCTGACCAGCCTGTTCTGGACCGCCGGCATGGTGCTGGCGCCCAGGTACTTCGACACCCCCTTGGCGTTCTTCATCCTGCCGACGGTCGGCGTGTTCGTGGCCAAGATCATCCACCACATCTTCCTTTACACCACCCGGGTGAAATGCGGCTGGAAGCAACGCCTGTTGTCGGCGGTGGCCGGCATGGGCCTGACCTACGCCATCGCCTGGGCCATGTGGCAGGGCATCTTCACCAAGCACACGCCGTTCATGCGCACCCCCAAGATGGCCGACAAGGTGGGGCTGAAGGACGCGGTGAAGATGACGTTGGAAGAAACCAGCCTGATGCTGCTGCATTGGGCGGCGGCCATCGCCGTGCTGGTTCCCGGCCACAATTACTACGACCCGGAAATCCGCCTGTGGTCCATCGTGCTGGTGGTGCAATCCATGCCCTTCCTGGCCGCTTTGGTGGCGTCCATCATCTCGACCCTGCCGTCGCGCCCGGCCCCGGAAGAAAAGGCCCCCAGCGGCCCGCAGCCGGCGGCCGCCGAATAGCGACCTTGCATGCGCCATGGCGGCCAGCCTAAGCTGGCCGCCATGAGCGAGCCCTTTTCCATCCTTTGGCTTCAGGCCGGATCCTGCGGCGGCTGCACCATGTCCATGCTGGCCGCCGACGATGTCGGCCTGGTCCACGCCCTGGACCGTTTCGGCATCCGCCTGCTGTGGCATCCGTCGCTGTCGGCGGAATGCGGCGCCGAGGCCCTGGCGATCCTTGAAGATGCCGCCAGTGGCCGCGTCAAGGTGGACGCGCTGTGCGTGGAAGGGGCGGCCTTGACCGGCCCCGACGGATCGGGGCGCTTTCAGATCCTGTCCGGCACCGGCCAACCCTTGACACAGTGGATCAAGGCCATTGCCGCCCATGCCCGCCATGTGGTGGCGGTGGGCTCGTGCGCCGCCTTTGGCGGTTTTCCCGCGGCCGAGGCCAACCCCACCGAGGCGGTGGCCCTGCAAAGCCTGCTGGGGACCGATTTTCACGCCCTGGGTGGTCTTCCGGTGATCAACGTCGCCGGCTGCGCCCCCCATCCCGGCTGGCTGGTGGAAAGCCTGGCCGAATTGGCGCTGTCGGGGACCTGCGCCCTGGATTCCCTGGGCCGGCCGCGGGCCTTCGCCGACCATCTGGCCCATCATGGCTGTGGTCGCAACGAGTTCTATGAATTCAAGGCTTCGGCGGCGCGGCCGTCCGATCGTGGCTGCCTGATGGAAAATCTGGGCTGCAAGGCGACCCAGGCGCCCGGCGACTGCAACATCCGTCGCTGGAACGGCTATGGCTCGTGCACCGATGCCGGCTATGCCTGCATCAACTGCACCTCGCCCGATTTCCAGGACCCCGAGGCGCCGTTCGCCGAAACCGCCAAGATCGCCGGCATTCCCGTCGGCCTGCCGGTGGACATGCCGAAAGCCTGGTTCGTCGCCCTGGCGGCGCTGTCGAAATCGGCGACGCCGAAACGGGTGCGGGCCAATTCCCACGCCGACCACGTCATCGTCCCCCCCGCCCGCCTGCCCCCCAAACCCTGATGAGCAATGCCAAACGACTGATCGTCGGCCCCTTCAACCGGGTCGAAGGGGACCTGGAAGTGACCCTGGACATCTCGGCCGGGCAGGTGCAGACGGCCCGCGTCACCGCGCCCATGTATCGCGGCTTCGAACGCATCCTGGTCGGCCGCCCGCCGGAAGACGCGCTGGTGGTGGCGCCGCGCATCTGCGGCATCTGTTCGGTGTCGCAATCGGTGGCCGCCGCCCGCGCCCTGGCCTCGGTGGCCCAAGTGCGGCTGCCGGAAAACGGCCGGCTGCTGACCGACCTGATGCTGGCATGCGAGAACGCCGCCGACCACCTGACCCATTTCGTGCTGTTCTTCATGCCCGATTTCGTCCGCCCGGTTTACGCCGGACGTCCTTGGTTCGCCGCCGCCGAACGGCGTTTCGCCGCCATGAATGGCGAGGCGTCGCGCCAGTTGGTGCCGGCACGGGCGCGTTTCCTGCACCTGATGGGCCTGCTGGCCGGCAAATGGCCGCATAGCCTGGCCATCCAGCCCGGTGGCGTCACCAAGGCGGCGGATAGCGGCGAACGCATCCGCCTGTTGGGCATCCTGGCCGATTTCCGCCGTCAGTTGGAACAGGTGCTGTTCGCCGATTCCTTGGAAGCCGTCGCCGCGCTTTGCAGCCGCGCCGCCCTGGATGCCTGGGCCGACAAGGCGCCCGCCGACCACGGCGATTTCCGCCTGTTTCTGCACATCGCCCGCGACCTGGGGCTGGACCATTCCGGGCGCGGCCCCGACCGCTTTCTATCCCACGGCTCGTTCGGCTTGTTTCCGGCAGGGCTGGCGGCGGACGGACAGGTCAGGGCCTTTGACCCGGCGCAGGTCCACGAAGACCTGACCCACGCCTGGATGGACAGCCCCAGCCGTCCCGACGCCGACAAACAGGGCGCCTATTCCTGGTGCAAGGCGCCGCGCCTGGACGGCCGCAGCGTCGAGACCGGGGCCTTGGCCCGCGCCATGGTCGCCGCCGACCCGCTGGCCCGCGACCTGTGCGGCAAGGGTGGCGGTTCCGTCGAGGCGCGGGTGGTGGCCCGCCTGGTGGAACTGGCCAAGCTGGTCGTCGCCATGGAAGACTGGACCAAGCAAATCCGCCCCGGCGACGCCATCTGCGAGGAAGCGCCGCTGCCGCTGCACGGTCACGGCCTGGGATTGGTGGAAGCCGCCCGAGGCGCCCTGTCGCACCGCCTGGACCTGGACGGCGGCCGCATCCGCGACTATGCCATCATCGCGCCCACCACCTGGAACTTCAGCCCGCGCGATTCGCTGGGAAATCCTGGTCCGCTGGAGCAGGCGCTTCAGGGTGCCGCCGTCATGGACGGCGAAACCACGCCGGTCGCCGTCCAGCACATCGTGCGCAGTTTCGATCCCTGCATGGCCTGCACGGTGCACTGAGCACGGCGAATTCAGCCGCCGTCTTCGTCCTGGCGGCTGACCAGCACCTTGTCGATGCGGCGTCCGTCCATGTCCACCACCTCGAAGCGCCAGCCCTGCCAGGTGAAGTGGTCGCCGGCGCTGGGGATCGACCGCGACTTCGACAAGATGAAGCCGGCCACCGTGTCGTAATCGGCATCCTCGCCGCCCAGGACCCGGCAATTCAAACGGTCGCGGGCGACGTCGACGGCCACCGACCCGTCCACCAGCCACGACCCGTCCTGCCGGACGACGATGGCGCCTTCGTAATCCTCGCCATGTTCCGAAAGCCCACCCAGGATGGCGGACAGGATGTCGGCGGCGGTGACGATGCCCTCGACGCTGCCGTATTCGTCCACCACCAAGGCCATGTGGATGGGGGAATGCTTCAGGGTGTCCAGCACCAGCAGCGCCGGCGAGTTGTCGTGCACCACCGGCACCGCCTTGACCGCCTCGTCCAGCCGCAAGTCCTGGCCCGACAAAAAGCTGTTCAACAGATCCTTGGCCTGGACCACCCCCAGGATGTCGTCGGAATTGCCACGGTAGACCGGCAATCGCGAGTGGGGACTGTCCTTCATCACCTGGACGACGCGGTCCTGGTCCCAGTCCAGGTCGATGGACACCATTTCGTTGCGGGGTGTCATGATGCCGCGCACCCGGCGGTCGCCGAAGCGCATGACGCCGGCCAGCAATTCCTGTTCCTGGGGTTCGAAGACGCCGGTCTGGGTGCCCTCGGCGATCATCGCCTTGACCTCTTCCTCGGTGACGCTTTGGTCTTCCGAGGGCTTGACCCGCAACACCGCCAGGGTCAGGCGGCTGGAATGTTCCAGCAGCCACACCAGGGGCGAGGCGAAACGCGCCACCAATGTCATGGGCCGGGCCACCGCGATGGCCACCCCCTCGGGATTGCCCAGGGCGATCTGTTTGGGCACCAACTCGCCGATGATCAGCGAGGCGTAGGTGATGGCGCCGACCACCACGGCGATGGACAACAATTCGGCCACCGGGTCGAGAATGGGAAAACGGTTCAGCCACGCCTCGAACGGTACCGCCAGGGTGGCCCCCGAATAGGCGCCGGCCAGGATGCCCACCAAGGTGATGCCGATCTGCACCGACGACAGGAAGCGCCCCGGGTTTTCGGACAAATCCAGGGCGGCCCGCGCCCCCTTGCTGCCCTCGGCGGCCCGCGCCGCCAGCCTGGCCTTGCGCGACGACACGATGGCCATCTCGGACATGGCGAAGGCGCCGTTCAGCAGCACCAGGAAGACGACGACGGCGATTTCGAAGGCTAAGGACATGTCACCCCAGGAAACGATTGAACAAACCAAAGCGCCAGGCGGCAACGGCACCACCGGCGATCAACAGGGCCAGCAACAGATATTCCCCCAGCGGCGGCTTCTTGTCGGCGAACGGATCGACCAGGGACCGTTCGGCGCCGGCCGGCAATTGCGCCACGGCGGTCAGCGAGCCGCCGAAGGGGATGTTGATGCTGGCCCGGGCGTTCACCGCCCATCCCGTGGCGTCCAAGATAGGTGCCAGGTTGCGCTGCCGCAACTTCATGTAGGCGATGACCATGCTGGGACCGGAAACCACCAGCACCAGACCTGCCAGGGCCAGCGGCATCTGCCACCAGTTCAGCGACAGGAACCCGGTGACCACCGAGGCGATGGCGGTGCCGATGGCCCCTACCGCCAAGCCCAAGGCGGCGAAGATGCCGGCGAACTTGCCGGCGTCGAACGGTTCGCGCACCACAGGCGCCGATGCCGGCGCCACCACCTTGGCGGCGACTTTGGCCTGCATGTCGGTTTCCACGGCGCGGGATTTGGCGGCTGCCAGTTTCTCCACCTGTCCGCCAACGAAGCGGGCCAGTTGCTTGTAGGGCGACCAGAACGCCTGACGCAGGCTGATGGGGTGGGCGACGATCTTGACGATGGTGGCGTCCCAGTCGCGGCCCTGACGATCGTAGAAGACGCCGTTGCGGCCCACCATCAACTGGTCTGAATCGCCCGAGGTGAAGCCGGCCATGATGGTCATCTTCTGGTCGGAACCCCGACGCATGCAGTCGCAATAGACCAGGTAGATGCGCGACAGCGTCGCCAAGCTGGCATGCTTGGCGGCGTCGGCGACGGTCAGGCACAGATCGGCGCTGCGGCCATCCAGGTAAAGCGTGCCGGCCTGGAACACCGCACGGTCCTGGC